>NZ_PNOZ01000003.1:0-160617 GCF_002879555.1 Verrucosispora sp. ts21
TGGGGCGACCGTGCCCGGCGTAGGGATCAAGCCTGACCGCCCGAAGCCGGGCACGATCGCCCCAGCCCCACCGCAACCGCCCCACAAAAACAAGTGGGAGTGAGCCGACAGCAAGTGGGAACAAGAACGGGCGTGGGTCGGTTGTACCGAGCGTCGGTGTGATCCAGTGTCCCCGGGCCTCACCTAATTTGCCTTCGCGGAATACCGTCCGGCTGGAGCCGCGTCGCGCCACTCGCCGAGAGGCGACCTGCACACCGACACCCACGCACCGCCCCCGGCCCCGTCAACGGGCCGGGGGCGGTGTGCTGTTTCCCGAGTTCTGTCGGCCCGCCTGTCCGACCGCGCCCCGCTGCCCTAAGGTCAGGGGGAAGGATCAAGGGCGGAGGTGACGAGCGTGGGTCTGCGGGACGTGTTGTTGGGCTGGCCGGTGTACCGGCAGCTCACGGGCACCGATCCGCTGGGCCGGGGCGCGGCGGCGCAGTCCGCTCGTTCGGCCGGGCTCACTGCGCGCACCGAGGACGCCGACCGGGTGGCCCGCTCCGTCTGCCCGTACTGTGCGGTCGGTTGTGGGCAGCGGGTCTTCGTCTCCGACAACCGGGTGACCCAGATCGAGGGCGACCCGGACAGCCCCATCTCCCGTGGTCGGCTCTGCCCGAAGGGGTCGGCGAGCAAGAGTCTGGTGACCAGTCCGCTGCGGCAGACGACGGTGCGGTATCGGCGGCCGTACGCCACCGAGTGGGAGGACCTGGACCTCGACACGGCGCTGGACATGATCGCCGACCGGATTCTCGCCGCGCGTGCCGAGACCTGGGAGGACGTCGACGCCGAGGGTCGCCCGCTGAACCGTACGTTGGGCATCTCCAGCCTCGGCGGGGCGACGCTGGACAACGAGGAGAACTACCTCATCAAGAAGTTGTTCACCGCGATGGGGGCACTTCAGATCGAGAACCAGGCGCGGATTTGACACTCCGCCACCGTCCCCGGTCTGGGGGCCAGCTTCGGTCGCGGCGGCGCGACGGTTTTCCAACAGGACGTGGCGAACGCTGACGTCATCGTCATCCAGGGCTCGAACATGGCCGAGGCCCACCCGGTGGGCTTCCAGTGGGTGATGGAGGCGCGTAAGCGCGGGGCGAAGGTGTTCCATGTCGATCCCCGGTTCACCCGGACCAGCGCGTCGGCTGACACGTACCTGCCGATCCGGGCGGGCTCGGACATCGCGTTGCTCGGTGGGGTGGTCAACTACATCCTGAGCAACGAGTTGGACTTCCGGGAGTACGTGCTGGCGTACACAAACGCGGCGACGATCGTCAGCGAGGACTACGTCGACGCCGAGGACGCCGACGGTCTGTTCTCCGGGTTCGATCCGGAGACCGGCAGCTACGTGCAGGACAGCTGGCAGTACGCCGGGCACGAGCGGGATTCCGGCAGCGGCCACACGGCGACGGAGCGGGACACGGCCGCCGGGTTGCGGCACGAGTCGCATGGTGCGCCGATCGCCGGGCAGGTCGAGCGGGACGACACGTTGCAGCATCCGCGCTGCGTGTACCAGATCCTCAAGCGGCACTTCGCCCGCTACACGCCGGAGATGGTGGAGCGGGTCTGTGGTCTGCCGCAGGAGAAGTTCCTGGAGTTGGCCCGCGCGTGGACGCAGAATTCGGGTCGGGAGCGGACCGGTTGCCTGATCTACTCGGTGGGCTGGACGCAGCACAGCGTCGGCGTGCAGTACATCCGTACCGGCGCGATCATCCAGTTGTTGCTGGGTAACGTGGGTCGCCCCGGTGGTGGGGTGTTGGCGCTGCGTGGGCATGCCAGCATCCAGGGGTCCACCGACATCCCGACCCTGTTCAACCTGCTGCCGGGCTATCTGCCGATGCCGCACCACGCCCAACATCCGACCTTCGACGACTGGGTGGACGCCATCCGGCACCCCGGCCAGAAGGGTTTCTGGGGCAATGCGCGGGCGTACGCGGCGAGTCTGCTCAAGGCGTACTGGGGGGACGCGGCGACCCCGGACAACGACTTCTGTTACGGCTATCTGCCTCGGATGACCGGTGACCACGGCACCTATCAGCAGGTCCTGGACATGATCGACGGGAAGATCAAGGGCTATTTCCTGCTCGGTCAGAACCCGGCGGTCGGTTCGGCGCACGGTCGGGCGCAGCGGCTCGGCATGGCGAATCTGGACTGGCTTGTGGTCCGGGACCTGTTCATGATCGAGAGTGCGACGTTCTGGCAGCGTGGCCCCGAGGTGGCCACCGGTGAGATCGTGCCGCAGGAGTGCCGTACCGAGGTGTTCTTCCTGCCGGCGGCCTCGCATGTGGAGAAGGAGGGCACCTTCACCCAGACGCAGCGGTTGGTGCAGTGGCGGGAGAAGGCCGTGGACCCGCCGGGTGACGCCCGTTCGGAGTTGTGGTTCTTCTACCACCTGGGCCGCAGGCTGCGGGAGAAGCTGGCCGGGTCGGCGTTGCCGCGCGACCGGGCGCTGCTGGACCTGGCCTGGGACTATCCCACCCACGGTCCGCACGACGAGCCGGACGCCGAGGCGGTGCTGCGGGAGATCAACGGGTACGAGGTGGCGACCGGCCGTCCCCTCGCCAGCTTCGCCGAGGCCCGTGACGACGGTACGACCGCGGTGGGCTGCTGGATCTACGCCGGGGTGTACGCCGACGGGGTGAACCAGGCGGCGCGTCGGCGGCCCGGTCGTGAGCAGGACTGGGTGGCGGCCGAGTGGGGTTGGGCGTGGCCGGCGAACCGGCGCATGCTCTACAACCGGGCGTCGGCCGATCCGCAGGGCCGGCCGTGGAGCGAACGTAAACGGTACGTGTGGTGGGACGAGTCGGCGGGCCGGTGGACCGGTTACGACGTGCCGGATTTCGAGGTGACGAAGGCGCCGACGTACCGGCCGCCGGAGGGTGCCACGGGTCCGGCCGCGTTGGCCGGCGACGATCCGTTCGTCATGCAGTCCGACGGCAAGGGCTGGTTGTTCGCGCCCAGTGGCGTGGTCGACGGCCCGCTGCCCACGCATTACGAGCCGGCCGAGTCGCCGGTGCGCAACTCGTTCTACGGTCAGCAGGACAACCCGACCCGCAAGACGTACCGGCATCCGGTGAACTCGATAAATCCGAGTCCGCCGCAGGAACACAGCCAGGTGTTCCCGTACGTGTTCACGGTCAGCCGGTTGACCGAGCATCACACCGCCGGCGGGATGAGCCGTACGGTGGCGCCGTTGGCGGAGTTGCAGCCGGAGATGTTCGTCGAGGTGTCCCCGGCGTTGGCGGCGGTGGCCGGGCTGACTCATCTCGGCTGGGCGCACCTGATCAGCGCCCGTGCGGTGATCGAGGCGAAGGTGCTGGTCACCGACCGGCTGGTGCCGTTGCGGGTGGACGGTCGGGTGATTCACCAGCTGTGGTTGCCGTACCACTTCGGGTTCGAGGGGTTGGTGACCGGCGACTCGGCCAACGACCTGTTCGGCATCACCCTGGACCCGAACGTGCTGATCCAGGAAAGCAAGATCGGCACCTGTGACGTGCGGCCGGGGCGCCGCCCCACCGGGCCGGCGTTGCGGGACCTGGTGGACGATTACCGCACCCGGGCCGGCATCGTGGCCGGTGCCGTGCCGCCGGCGGTCACCCCCGGCGTGCCGATCGACAAACCTGGCGAGACAGCGGGCGAGCGGGAAACCGGCGCTGACGAAAGAGGGGACCGGTGATGGTCGACACGGATGACCGGTCGACGCCACGGGACCCGGCGACGGGTGCCGGTTGGGTCGACGCGCCGCCACGGATGGGGTTCTTCACCGACACCAGCGTCTGCATCGGCTGCAAGGCGTGCGAGGTGGCCTGCAAGGAGTGGAACGGCGTACCCACCTCCGGGCTGGACCTGCTCGGCATGTCGTACGACAACACCGGGGCGTTGACCGCGAACTCGTGGCGGCACGTCGCGTTCATCGAGCAACCCCGGCCGGCCGCCGCATCGGAGCAGGCCGACACCACCACCCAGTTCCTGGGAATGCCGCAGTCCGGGCCGCCGGGGCGTACCGGCACGGCCGAGGGGCGCAGCGATTTCCGCTGGCTGATGATGTCGGACGTGTGCAAGCACTGCACCCGGGCCGGTTGCCTGGACGTCTGCCCGACCGGGGCGCTGTTCCGCACCGAGTTCGGCACCGTGGTGGTGCAGGAGGACATCTGCAACGGCTGCGGCTACTGCGTGTCGGCCTGCCCGTACGGGGTCATCGACCGGCGGGTCGACGACGGCCGGGTGTGGAAGTGCACCCTGTGCTACGACCGGATCGGTGCGGGCATGACGCCGGCCTGCGCGCAGGCCTGCCCCACCGAGTCGATCCAGTACGGCCCGCTCGACGAGTTGCGGGAGCGGGCCGCCGCCCGGGTCGCCACCCTGCACGAGCGGGGGGTGCCCGAGGCCCGGCTCTACGGCCACGACCCCAGCGACGGCGTCGGTGGTGACGGTGCGTTCTTCCTCCTGCTCGACGAGCCGGAGGTGTACGGTCTGCCGCCCGACCCGCAGGTGCCCACCCACGACCTGCCGAAGATGTGGAAACGTGCGGGGGTGGCGGCGCTGGCCATGGCGGCGGGCGCGGTCGTGGCGTTCCTCGGAGGGAAACGGTGAGCAGTCAGCAACCGCCGGTGGGGGAGCGGTTCCGCCGGTCCCGCCAGCGGCGCGACGCCGGGTTGGCGGTGCCGCCGGCCGAGTTCAGCTCCTACTACGGGCGGCCCATCCTCAAACCGCCGGTGTGGACCTGGGAGATCGCCGCCTACCTGTTCACCGGCGGGGTGGCCGCCGGTTCGTCGCTGCTGGCCGCCGGTGGGCAGTTGACCGGCCGGCCGGCGATGCGGCGTGCCGGGCGGGTCGCCGCGTTGGCTGCCGTGACCGCCAGCGCCGGGCTGCTGGTCAAGGATCTGGGTCGGCCGGAGCGCTTCCACCACATGCTGCGGGTGGCCAAGCCGACCTCCCCGATGTCGGTGGGGACGTGGATCCTCGCCGCCTACGGGCCGGCCGCCGGGCTGGCCGCGATCGCCGAGGCGGCGCCCCTGCTGCCGCGCCGGGGTCCGCTGGGGCTGGTCCGCCGGGTGTTGCCGCCGGTGGGGCGGGTCGCCGGGTTGGCGGCGGCGGCGACCGCGCCGGCTCTGGGCACGTACACGGGGGTGTTGCTGGCCGACACGGCCGTGCCGTCGTGGCATGAGGCGTACCCCCATCTGCCTGTGGTGTTCGCGGGCAGCGCGTTGGCCAGCGGCGCCGGTGTGGGTCTGATCGCCGTGCCACCGGCGCAGGCGGGGCCGGCCCGGCGGATGGCGGTGGCCGGTGCCGCGCTGGAGTTGTACGGCGCGCATCAGGTGGAGAGCCGGCTCGGGCTGCTCAGCGAGCCGTACCGGACCGGTCGCGCCGGTCAGCTGTTGCGGGCCGGGCGGACGTTGACCGCCGTCGGGGTGGCCGGTGCGGTGCTGGGTGGTCGCAGCCGGGTGGTGGCGGCGTTGTCCGGTGCGGCGTTGCTGGCGGCGTCGGTGGCCACCCGGTTCGGGGTGTTCCGTGCCGGTGTCGCCTCCGCCCGCGACCCCCGGTACACGGTGCTGCCGCAGCGGGAGCGGCTTGCGCGGCGGCGCGCCGCCGCGACCCCGTAGCGTCAGCGTTCGGCCACCTCCCGGCCTGATCACCAGCTGGCTGTGATCAAATGCTGGGTGGAGGCGTTCAGGTGGCTGGTGCCCCTCCCGGTCTTCAAAACCGGTGTGGTCCGGGACCCGGGCCAGGCGGGTTCGATTCCCGTCCGTCTCCGCCAACGCTGCCGAGGAGATGACCCGATGGGCGACGGTTGCGCCGACCCACGGCGTCGGGTGCCGCGCACCGACGCGCTGCTGGCCGAGCCCCGGTTGGCCGCGGCCGTCGTCAGCCTGGGCCGGGACCGGGTGAAGGCCGCCGTGCGGCAGGCCCAGGACCGGGCCCGCCGCGGCGAGATCGACCCCGATCAGGTACGCGACGCCGCCCTGGCCGCGTTGCCGCCGGCCGCGCCGCGTGCCGTGCTCAACGCCACCGGGGTGGTGCTGCACACCAACCTGGGTCGGGCCGCGTTGTCGGACGCGGCGGTGACCGCGATGGTCGCCGCCGCCGGGCACACCGACGTCGAACTGGACCTTCAGACCGGGCGGCGGGCCCGCCGTGGCCGTGACGCGCTGGACGCCCTGGCCGCCGCCGTGCCGCAGGCCGAGGCGGTGCACGTGGTGAACAACGGTGCCGCCGCCCTGGTCCTGGCGGCCACCGCGTTGGCCGCCGGCGCCGAGATCGTGGTCAGCCGAGGTGAACTGGTGGAGATCGGTGACGGGTTCCGGCTACCCGACCTGATCGTCAGCACCGGGGCGCGGCTGCGGGAGGTCGGCACCACCAACCGGAGCACCCTTGCCGACTACGCCGACGCGATCGGCCCGGACACCGGGTTCGTGCTGAAGGTGCACCCGTCGAACTTTCAGGTCAGCGGCTTCACCTCGGCGGTGCCGGTGCGACGGTTGGCCGACCTCGGGGTGCCGGTGGTCGTCGACATCGGCTCCGGGCTGCTCGCTCCCGATGCGTTGCTGCCCGACGAGCCGGACGCGGCGAGCACCCTGACCGCCGGGGCGGCGCTTGTCACCGCCAGCGGCGACAAGCTGCTCGGTGGGCCGCAGGCCGGGCTGCTGCTCGGCCGCGCCGAGCTGGTGGATCGGCTGCGCCGCCATCCGCTGGCCCGGGCGTTGCGGGTGGACAAACTGACCCTGGCGGCGCTGGCGGCCACCCTCGGTGATCCGGCCACACCCACCCGGGCCGCGCTGCACACCGACCCGGCGAGTCTGCGGGAGCGCACCGAGCGGCTGCGCGAGGCCATCGCGGCCGACGGGCACAAGGTCGAGGTGGTGCCGTCGGTGGCGGTCGTCGGTGGCGGCGGCGCTCCCGGGGTGGAGTTGGACTCGTGGGCGTTGAGCCTGCCGGAGCACTACGCCCGTCCGCTGCGCACCGGCGAGCCGCCGGTGCTGGGTCGGGTCACGCACGGGCGGCTGCTGCTGGACCTGCGGTGCGTGCCGCCGCACGCCGACGACGCCATACGCGCCGCCGTGCTGGCCGTGCCGGGAGAACACTGACCATGCTGGTGGTGGCCACCGCCGGGCACGTCGACCACGGCAAGTCCACCCTGGTGCGGGCACTGACCGGGATGGAACCGGACCGGTGGGCGGAGGAACGCCGCCGGGGCATGACCATCGACCTCGGGTTCGCCTGGACGACGCTGCCCTCCGGCGCCACTGTCGCGTTCGTCGACGTGCCGGGACACGAACGGTTCGTACCGAACATGCTCGCCGGTGTCGGTCCGGTGCCCGCCGCCATGGTGGTGGTCGCCGCCGACGAGGGCTGGATGCCGCAGTCCGCGGAGCACCTGGCCGCGTTGGACGCGCTCGGGGTCGCGTACGGGCTGCTGGTGGTGACCCGCGCGGACCTGGCCGACCCGGGGCCGGTCCTGGAGCGCGCCGGTGCGCACCTGGCGGCGACCTCGCTGCGCGACGTGGAGGCGGTGGCGGTCAGCGCGGTCACCGGTGCCGGGCTGCCGCAGGTGCAGGCGGCGCTGGACCGGCTGGCCGCCCGGCTGCCCACCGCACCGACCGACGGCCCGGTACGGCTCTGGGTGGACCGCAGCTTCACCATGCGCGGCAGCGGCACCGTGGTCACCGGCACCCTGGGCGCCGGTGAGCTGCGGGTCGGCACCGAACTGGTGGTGGCCGGCAGCGGCGAGCCGGTGCGGGTACGTGGCCTGCACCGGCTCGGTCAGCCGTGCGAGCAGGTGGGGCCGGTCGCCCGGGTGGCGGTCAACCTGCGCGGGATGCCCCGGGACCGGATCGCCCGGGGCGACGCCCTGCTCACCCCCGACGGGTTCGCCGGCACCGACCTGATCGACGTGCGGCTGGCCGGTGATCCGGCGGCCGACCTGCCCGCAACACTGACCCTGCACATCGGGTCGGCGGCGGTGCCGGTGCGGGTACGCCCCCTGGGTGTCGACACCCTGCGGCTGCGGCTGGCCCGGCCGCTGCCGCTGCTCATCGGTGACCGGGCGTTGCTGCGTGACCCCGGCCGCCATCACGTGGCCGGTGGACTCACCGTGCTGGACGTCGCGCCGCCGCCGCTGCGTCGCCGTGGTGCCGCGGCGGCCCGGGCAGCCGTGTTGGCGAGCATGGACGGCCGTCCCGACCTGGCCGGCGAGCTACGCCGTCGGGGCCTGATGCGCGCCGCCGACCTGCGTCGGGCGGGGGTGCCGGTGACCGGGTCACCGGTGTGCGGGGACTGGTTGGTCGACCCGGAGCACTGGCGGCAGCTGGGTCGCCGCCTCGCCGACGCGGTCGCCGAGCATGCCCGCCGGCATCCGCTGGAGCCGGGGGCGCCGGTGGAGGTGCTGCGTCAGCGGCTGGAGCTGCCGGACCGGGCGCTGGTGGAGGCGCTGGTGCGGGAGCCGCTGCGGTTGGTGGCCGGCCGGGTCGGCACCGCCGACACCGACGCGGTGCCCGAGCCGGTGGCTCGCGCGTTGGCGCTGCTGCACGAGGAGTTGACGACCCGACCGTTCCGCGCACCCGAAGCCGACCGGCTCGCCGCCGTCGGGCTGGGCACCCGCGAGATCGGTGCCGCGGTACGCGCCGGTGTGCTGCTGCGGCTGACCGGCAACGTGCTGCTGCCCTCGGATGCGCCGCAGCAGGCCGTACGGGTGCTGGCCACCCTGCCGCAACCGTTCACGCTCAGCGCGGCCCGGCAGGCCCTGGACACCACCCGTCGGGTGGCGGTGCCGCTGCTGGAGTTGCTGGACCGGCAGGGCGCCACCCGTCGGCTGCCCGACGACACCCGGATGGTGGTGGACAGTTGAGTTGGCGGCATCCGTCGGCCGGCGGGCCGGTGCAGCGCCTACCGTGACGGCATGGACCCGAGCGCGGTCTGGCGGGACCGGCAGCACCGGTGGCGGATCGAGGCGTACCGGGCACCGGATCTGCGGTTCGCCATCTTCGCCACGAACGGCACCACCGAGTCGGCGCCGCTGTGGCTGTTCGGCATGTCCGCGTTGGCCCGCTGGCTGATGAGCCACAAGATCTCCCTCGACGACCTGGAGACCGACTGAGCTCATCGCCCGGTCGAGGGACCTGCGGCGAAATGCCCACAACCGCCCGGTGTGCGCCTTTACCGTGCCAGCTGTGAAGGACCGAGGTATCCGCAAGCTGTTCGCGGTGCTGGCCGGCCTGGCGGTGATCTACTTCGGCACGACCGGCCGTTCCCCGGAGGAGGGCAGTGGGCTCTCCGGTGGGCTGGTGGTGCTGGCGTTGCTCGCGTCGCTGCTGGTGTGGCACCTGACCAAGCCCGGCGGCAACGCCGCCAAGTGAGTGTCGGTGGGCTCAGCCGGCGGCGACACTGCGGGTGATCTGCCCCGCCGACTCCTCGCCGAGGGCCACCCGCACCAGCGCCGAGGCCAACCGGCCGAACTCGCCCTCGTCGACCAGACCGGCCAGCCGGTCCGTGGCGGCCGGCAGACCGAGCCGCTTGGCCCCGGCGACCGCGCGTCGGTCGGCGTACGGTCGCAGTTGCGGCCAGACCGTCTGCACCTCGCGCAGGAAGATGTCCGCGCCGGTGGGGCCGATGCCGGGGAACTCGACGAGCAGGCGGCGCAGCTGGTCCTGGTCACCGTCGGCCTGCCGGCGCAGCCGCCGCAGGTCACCGTGCCAGCGGTCCAGGCAGAGCCGGGCGCCGGTGCCGAGCATCGTCGCGGTCCGCTCGTCGTAGCGGCGGTAGTGGCCACGACCGAGCGCGTCGACCCGCTGCTGCCAGCTCGCCGCCTCCATCGCCGCCGGGGTGCGGTATCCGGCGGCGAACAGTTCCCGGGTGGCGGCCACCGCCACCTGTGCCCTGATCCGGGTACTGAGCAGCGTCACCAGCACCAGCAGTTGATAGAGCGGTGCAGGCCGGTCGGCGAGGGAGATCCCCGCCTCCTCGGCGTACGTGCGGCGAGTCAGCAGGGCCCGCGCGACAGCCCGTTGGTCACCCATCGCAGGGAGATACCCGCTGCGCGGCCAAGCAGTCCCGGG
Source organism: Verrucosispora sp. ts21 (assembly GCF_002879555.1). Classification (NCBI taxonomy): domain Bacteria; kingdom Bacillati; phylum Actinomycetota; class Actinomycetes; order Micromonosporales; family Micromonosporaceae; genus Micromonospora; species Verrucosispora sp. ts21. The sequence goes on from NZ_PNOZ01000003.1 coordinate 10,086, forward strand.
CCGCAGCGCCGGCTACGGAATGCGGTCGACGGCGATGGGTAAGCCGCTCGTGGACGTGGTCGACTGTCGCGTCCCGCCACTTGGCGAAGGGAGACGACCATGACGAACCCGCAGCAGCAGGAGTTGCGCCGCAACGCCCTGGGCGCCACCAGTCAGGACAGCAAGGGACCGGCTCCGACCGGTCATCCGCGTAACCGTGGCACCTCGCGGGCCGACGCCGGACGTCCGGTGCCCCGGGGACAGGTGTCGCCGTACGGGCCGACCGGGCAGCCGGTCGCGCAGGACGAGAGCGACCGGGACTAACCTCCGGTCGCCGTTGACGGCCGCAGCCGGTTCCAGGTGGCTGCGGCCGTCAGCCCGTACGCGAGGTGCGGCAGCAGGTCGGCGAGCCAGTCGCTGCGCCGCCAGGTCCGCGGGTCGGTGACGCCGAGCAGGGTCAGCGTCCCGTCGGCGAGGGTCATCGCCCCGCCGCCGAGCAGCGCCGCGGCCCGCAGCACGGGTTGCCGCCGACCCCGTGTCAACGCCGCGAAGCCGACGGCGGCGGCCACGCCGAGCCCGTACCCCATCAACGCGCCGAGACCGGAGAGCCGGTTCTCGGCCCGTCGTGGTGACCCGAGGTCCAGGTGAGCCACGTCGGCCACCCGACCAGCGCTCTCCTGCGGGCTCTGGCTGGCCGGTCGGGCCCGTACCGTCATGTCCACGTAGGTGGCGACGTTGAGGGCGGTGGTGCCCACCGCCCCCGCGATCAGCCCGTCGGTGAGCGCGCTGCGGCTCACTTCGGGTCACCCGGTTCACGGTTGCCCTTCGGGCCGTAGGTGCGCTCGCCCCGGGCGATGCCGCGCTGACCCCGTTCGTCCTGCAGGATCCGGTTGGCGGCCTCGTCGGCCCGTTCGTCCGTGACGCCCCGACCGGAGTTGTCGAGGGCGTTGCGCAGGCGGGCGCGTTGCTTGTCGTAGGCGTTACTACCAGGCCTCGGTCCAGGCATCGCTGTCTCCTCTGGTGCTCGCCGGTCACGTACGCGCCCCGTCTACCCGCCTGGAGGGGGGCCAACCCCGTCCCCCCGGACCACCGCGACCGGGCAGTGGCTGTGGTGCAGCATCGACCGGCTCACCGACCCCAGCAGCAACCCGGTCAGCTCGCCGCGCCCCTGACCGCCCACCACCAGCAGTTGCGCCGTACGGGAGGCCTCGGTGAGCACCTTCGGGGCGCGTCCCCGCACCGATTCACGGCGAATCGTCACGTCCGGGTAGCGGTCGTTCAGCCCGGTGATGGACTCCGCGAGTGCCCGCTGCTCCTCGGCCTGCAGCTGCGACTCGTCGTACACCAGGGGTTGCATGTCGCCCGGGCCGGTCGAGGCGGGATGCCGGTAGGCGTGGGTCGCCACCACCGTGGCGCCGCGGAACGCCGCGGTCTGCACCGCGAACTCCACGGCCCGCCGCGACACGTCGGAGCCGTCGACCCCGACCACGATCGGTCCCTGCGGGTCGGCGGCACCGCGGGCCACCAGGACCGGGCAGCGGGCGTGCGCGGCGACGGTCACCGCGACCGAGCCGACCACCAGGGCGGTGAAGCCACCCAGCCCACGGTCGCCGAGGACCACCAGCGCCGCGTCGTCGGAGGCCTGCAGCAGGACGGCTGTCGGCGCACCGTCGACGATCTCACCGGTCACCCGTAGGCCCGGCGCGGTGGTCTGCGCCTCGTCGACGGCGGCGGTGACGAGTTGGTGGGCCTGACCGCGCAGCCCTCCGTCGGCCGGGCCCTCGGTGCCCGGGGTGAAGGGGGAGTGCAGCGACGGCCAGATGAAGGCGTGCACCACCCGCAACGGTCGATGCCTGCGCGCCGCCTCCGCCGCGGCGAGCCGTACCGCGGCGAGTGCCGCCTCGGAGCCGTCCACGCCGACCACCACCGCCGAGTCCACCGCCACCCCCGTCTGCCGGTTTGCGTCAGTATCGCGGGCCGCCGCAGGTCAGCGGGGCTATACCGGCCAGGGGACCGATGTCGGTACGCTGACCCCGACCGCCGGGGGAGGGAGCGTCGTCGATGGTGGAGCCCGACCAGCCGAGCACGGCACGGATGATCGACTTCTGGCTCGGCGGGACGCACCACTACCCGGTCGACGTGGCCGCGGCACACGCCTTCGAGCAGGCGTACGGGCCGTGCGCGCCGGTTTTCCGGGCGCTGCGGGCCTTCCTCGGCCGGGCCGTACGCGCGATCACCGCGACCGGTGTGGACAGCTTCCTGGTCTTCGGCGCGGGGGTGCCGACGATGGGCAACGTGCACGAGGTGGCTCCGGAGGCGACAGTGCTCTACACCGACGTGGACCCGGTCACCATCCGCCTCGGGCAACGCCTGCTGGCCGGCAGCGACCGCGCTGGCTACGGCTACGGTGACGCCACCGACATCGGCACGATCGATCCGGCGTTGCTGCACCGCTTCGTGCCGGGCTGGGGTCGACGGCCGGTGGGTGTGGTGTTCCTCGGTCTGGCCGCCTTTCTCGACGACGAGACCCTCGCCCGTACGCTCGACGAGTTGTACCGGGCGTCGGCTGTGGGCAGTCACCTGGCCATCGACTTCGACACCGAGGAACTGGCCGGCCACCCCGAGGCGCTGGCCATGATGGGGCCGGCGTTCCGGATGCGGTCACCGGCGGCGTTCGCGCCGCTGCTGGGGCGGTGGACGCCCACATCGGAGGGAATCGTCGCGGTGTCGCACTGGCGGCCGGACGGGGCGCCGGAGGAGGTGCCGGACGCCTTCCACGGCGTGGTGGCGGTGCGGTCGGCCGGGTGACCCGGGGTCGCCCCACCTCCGTATGATGCTTGCCCCAGGGCAAGTATTTTTCGGAGGATGGTCATGGCGGATGCGCTCACGGGGATCTCCCGCGCCCTGCGCGAGGCCCCGCCCGACCGGGTGGTCGAGGCCGCCGACCAGGCCATTCGTTCCGTACTCGGTGCCTTGGGCACCGCCGTGTTCGTCGCCGACTACCGGATCAACGGTCTGTGGCCGGTGCTCGACGCCCGCCAGCCGCAGGTCGCCGGTCAGGCGGTGCAGAGCATGGTGCAGCGCTGCTTCAGCAGTCAGCAGTCGGTGCGCGGCAGTGAGCCGCAGGGCCGCTGCCGGCTCTACCTGCCGCTGACGGTGTGGGGGGAGCGGCTGGGTGTGCTGATGGTCGAGTTGCCGCAGGCCCCGTCGGAGGAGATCGTCGCCGCGGCGACGGACATCGCCGGTGAGGTGGCCATGGCGTTGCGCGCCGCGGACCGGGAGACCGACAGGTACCGGCGGGCCCGCCGCCGGGAGCGGCTGAGCATGGCGGCCGAGTTGCAGTGGGAGTTGCTGCCCGGACGCGGCATCAGCCACGAGGCCTTCCAGGTGGCGGGCCAGCTCGAACCGGCGTACACGGTCAGCGGTGACCACTTCGACTGGTCGTTGAACGACGACCGGCTGACCGTGACCGTGCTCAACGGCGACACCATCGGGCTCGCCGCGGCCTTGCTGACCGCGGTGACGGTCAACGCGATGCGCAACGCCCGCCGCTCCGGCGGCGGACTCGTGGAACAGGCCGAACTGGCCTCCGACACGGTCTACTACCAGCATCGTGGGCACCGGCACGTGGCCACCGTGCTGCTCGAACTGGACTGCACGACCGGGCGGGTGCGGGCCGTCGACGCGGGCTCGCCGCACCTGATGCGGTTGCGGGGTGGCGCGGTCACCCGCCTGGTGCTGGAGCAGCAGTTGCCGTTGGGCATGTTCGCCGAGACCCGGTACGACCTTCAGGAGTTCGACCTGGATCCGGGGGACCGGTTGTTCGTCGTCTCCGACGGTGTGTGGGGGGCCGATCCGAGCGGCAAGGAGGCGTACGGCCAGCGGGCGATGGCCCGGTCCATGCGGGCCACGCGGTTGCAGCCGCCGAGCGAGGCGGTCGGTACGGTGATGCGCGAGTTGCAGGCCTTCCACGCCGACGCCGACCTGCGCGACGACGCGGTGGTGGTGTGCCTGGACTGGCACGGCGGGGGCGACCGGGCGGACGGTTGACGAGTAGGCAGCAACCCACACCCCACAGCATTCATCCTAGGACGCTCTACGCATGGTGACCACCATCACCTCGACACCAGACATCCCACCTGGCGCTGCTGCAAGGCGGGTCCCGCACCGAGGCCCGATATAGTGGCAGCGCATTCCGCCGGTTCGCGATCTTCGACAGCGGACGGCAGGGCCAGGGACGATCCCGGATCGGGATCACAGGGGGAGTCGGCGTCAGCCGACGGGACAGCGCGTACGACCGCCGGCGGACCAGGGGCCCGCGGCGGACCGGCGTGCCGCGAAGGAGGTTCGGTGTCGCGTCGGCCCGCTCGAACGGAGCCACCCCAGGGCGCCGACGCCGGTGGAGAGCACCGCGTACTGACCGTGCCGAACGTGATCAGCTTCGTGCGGCTGGCCGGTGTCCCGTTGTTCCTCTACCTGTTCCTCGTCGCCCGCGCGGACGTGGCCGCGGTCGTGGTGCTGGCCGTCGGCGGCACCAGCGACTGGGTCGACGGTTGGATCGCCCGTCGCCTGCGCCAGGTCAGCCGCCTCGGTGAGCTGCTCGACCCGCTCGCCGACCGGCTGTACATCCTCGCCGTCCTGATCGCCTTCACCGCCCGGGACGTGGTGCCCTGGCAGTTCACCGCGGCCCTGCTGGCCCGGGAGGCGCTGCTGCTGGTGTCGCTGGCGGTGCTGCGCCGGCACGGCTACGGTCCGCCGCCGGTGCACTACGTCGGTAAGACCGCCACGTTCCTGCTGCTCGCGGCCTTTCCGCTGCTGCTGCTGGCCGCGACGGTGTCGGCCACCACGGCGGTCGCGCACCCGATGGGCTGGGCCCTGGCCTGGTGGGGTCTGGTGCTCTACTGGGTGGCCGGCGCGTTCTACGTGATCCAGGCCCGCCAGCTGGTGCGGGCGGTACGGGGACGGGGAGAGGCATGAGCGAGCGCGTGGGTGACGACGACGAGCGTCGCGGCGTACGGACCTTCACTCCGGACTTCCTGACCGAGTTGTTCCGTAACCCGTTGGATCCGGGTTACGCCGACGCGGCGCAGGCGCGGGCGCGTCGCGGGCGATCGCCTCGACCCGGCTGGACGGTGAGTCCGGTGAGCCTGGTGTTGATCGTGCTGCTGGGTTTTCTCTGCGCGGTGGCGTACCGGCAGACCACGGCCGAGGAGTCGGGGCGGGCGCAGGCCCGCTCGGGTCTGGTGGCGCAGATCAAGCAGCGGCAGGCCGACACGGACGCGATGTCGGAGCGCGCCGACCAGCTGCGCGATGAGGTGAACCGGCAGCGGGAGGCGCAGCTGAGCGGTTCGCAGGCGTCGCGGCTGCGCAATCTTGCGGCAAGCACCGGTCTCGGTCGGGTGCGCGGTGACGGTGTGGTGGTCCGGTTGGAGGACGGCCCGAGTGGTCAGGATGGCCTCGGTGGGGCCAACGTCGGCCCGTCGCAGGTGCTCTACAGCGACCTTCAGGGGGTGGCCAACGACCTGTGGGGTGCGGGGGCGGAGGCGATCGCGATCAACGGGCAGCGGTTGACGGCGACCTCGACGATCCGCAACGCGGGTCAGGCGATCCTGGTGGACTTCCGGCCGGTGACCGGGCCGTACGAGGTGTCGGCGATCGGTCCGAGGTCGATGCGTGAGCGGTACGAGGCCAGTCGGAGCGCATTGACGATGCGCAAGGTGGCGCAGGACACCGGGTTGTCGTTCGGTGTGCGGCAGGTCGATGACCTCACGTTGCCGGCGGCGCCGGAGCCGCGGCTACGCTACGCGGAGCCTGCGGTGAGTCCGAGTGTGTCGCCGTCGGGTAGCGGGTCCCCCAGTCCCTCCGGAGGTGGTCGATGATCGCGGTGCTGGCTCTGCTGGCCGGTGTGGTGCTCGGTCTGTGGTTGGATCCCACGGTGCCGGCGGCGTTGCAGCCGTACCTGCCGATCGCGGTGGTGGCGGCGCTGGACGCGGTGTTCGGTGGGGTCCGGGCGAAGTTGGACCGCATCTTCGATGACAAGCAGTTCGTGGTGTCGTTCATCTCCAACGTGCTGGTGGCGGCGTTGATCGTGTATCTGGGTGACCAGTTGGGTGTGGGTGGGCAGTTGTCCACCGGTGTGGTGGTCGTGTTGGGTGTGCGTATCTTCGGAAACGTGGCGGCGATCCGCCGGCACCTGTTCCGGGCGTAGGTTTGTGGCGTGACTGACGAGCACACCGAGACGGGTACGGGGTGGCCGCAGCCGGCGGGTCCGGTGCGGCCGGATGGTCCGGCGGGTGAGCCGGATCCGCGGCCGGAGGCGCCGGATCCGGACGAGCTGAGTCCGTTGTCGCCGCAGGGGCGCCCGCCGCAGGACGATGCGCCGGCCAAGGGTGGGGACGAGTCGGCGGCGGGGTCGTTCGCGGCGGCGGTGGCGGCGGGTTGGCGGCGGTTCGGTTCCGCGACGGTGATGATCAGCGTGTTGCTGGTGTTGTTGGGGTTCACGCTGGCGGTGCAGTTGAAGACCACGTCGACGGATTCGTCGTTGGCGGCGGCGCGCCAGGAGGACCTGGTGCGGATTCTGTACGACCTGGAGGCGCGGGACGTTCGGCTGCGGCAGGACATCTCGACGTTGGAGGAGAGTCAGCGGCAGTTGCGTTCGGGTGAGCAGGGGCGTCAGGCGGCGTTGCAGGAGGCGACGCGGCGGGCGGACGAGTTGGGGATTCTGGCGGGTACGTTGCCGGCGCGGGGTCCGGGTCTGGCGGTGCGGTTCCAGGCGGGTGCGAAGCCGATTTCGGCGATCCGGGTGTTGGATGCGGTGCAGGAGTTGCGGGGTGCCGGCGCGGAGGCGATGCAGATTTCCGGTGGTGACCGGGCGTCGGTGCGGATCGTGGCGTCGACGTACTTCCTGGACGGGGAGAACGGCTCGTTGATCGTGGATGGGCGTCCGTTGTCGGGTCCGTTCACGATCACGGTGATCGGTGATCCGGCGACGATGCGTACGGGGTTGAACATTCCCGGTGGGGTGGTGGCGTCGGTGGCGCAGGACGGCGGTAACGTGATCGTTGAGGATCGTGAGGTTGCCGAGGTTTCGGCGCTGCACGTGCCCAGAACACTGGAACACGCCCGTCCGGTCGGTTAGGCCTGGTGGGCCGGCATCGGTGAGGTCCGGTGTCGCGATGGATGAGGACGCTGGTGATTCCTGAGGATCTGCGTTACACCGCTGAGCATGAGTGGGTGGCGGCCGCTGACGGCGGGGCCGTGCGGGTCGGCATCACTCATTTCGCGCAGGATGCTCTCGGCGACATCGTGTACGTGCAGTTGCCGGAGGCCGGTGCGGTGGTGGCGGCCGGTGAGCCGTTGGGTGAGATCGAGTCGACCAAGAGCGTGTCGGAGTTGTACGCCCCGGTGGCGGGTACGGTGTCGGCGCGTAACGAGGTGTTGGCCGACACGCCCGAGGTGATCAACACGGATCCGTACGGGTCGGGTTGGTTGGTGGAGATCGCTGTGGCGGATCCGGCGGCGGTCGACGGGCTGCTCACCGCGGACGCGTATCGCGAGTTGACGGAGAGCTGAGCGTTTTGCTGTGTCGGCGCGTTGGTGTCTGTGCCGCGCGTCCGGTTGCCCTGTTTTTCGGCGCTGGCTAGGCTCGCCCAGTCGACCGAGAACCCATTTGTTGAGCGTCGCGGACAGCCTTTCGAGGCACGGAGAGCCAGCCGCCGGGGGGATGTGCGCCCCGGCGGCCAGACCCGCCGTCACCCGACGCCGACCGAAACAGATCCGTGAGGTGGTCCCATGACTCGCCCAGGCGACGAGTTCCCCCCGCTCGACGTCACGTCGACGCTCAATCTCGGTTCGCTCGAAGAAGCGTTGGAGGGGCCGGACACCGATGTGGTGCCGAGCCGGATGTCCGGTTCGTTGCCGCCGGGGATGGCGCTGCTGGTGGTTCGTCGGGGTCCGAACGCGGGTGCGCGGTTCCTGCTGGATCACGATGTGACGACCAGTGGCCGGCACCCGGACAGTGACATTTTTCTCGACGATGTGACGGTGTCGCGTCGGCATGCGGAGTTCCACCGTGATGGTGGGACGTTCACGGTGCGGGACGTGGGCAGTTTGAACGGCACGTACGTGAACCGGGAGCGGGTCGAGGCGGCGACGTTGACCAACGGTGACGAGGTGCAGATCGGCAAGTTCCGGGTGGTGTTCATCGCCGGTCCGCGCCCTGAGGGCGAGGCCGGCCGGGGGTGAACGAGCCTGCGGCCTCGACGCCGTCCGGGGCGGGTCGCGCCCAGCCGTTGATGAGCATCGGCGAGGTGCTGGCCCAGCTGCGGGTGGATTTTCCCGACGTGACCATTTCGAAGCTGCGGTTCCTTGAGGCCGAGGGCCTGGTGGAGCCGCAGCGCACGGCGGCGGGTTACCGGAAGTACGGCTGGGACGATGTTGCGCGGTTGCGGTTCGTGTTGACCGCGCAGCGGGATCAGTATCTGCCGTTGCGGGTGATTCGTGAGCAGTTGGCGGGGTGGGAAGCCACGGGTGAGGTGCCGGAGCGGTCCCGGCCGGCGTTGGTGGCGGTGGGTCCCGATGGTGAGGTGCCGGGGCGGGGCGCTGGTCCGGAGTCGGCTCAGGTGCGGCTGGGTCGCTCGGAGTTGGTGTCGCGCAGCGGGATCGACGAGTCGACGTTGGGGGAGTTGGAGCGGCTCGGGCTGGTGGTGTCGGATCCGCCGGGTTGGTACGACGGCGATGCGTTGATCATCGCGAAGGCGGTGGCGGGGCTTTCGGCGTACGGGTTCCAGCCGCGGCATCTGCGGGGTTATCGGACGGCGGCTGACCGGGAGGTCGGTTTGTTCGCGCAGTTGGTGGCGCCGTTGGTGCGGCAGAGTGATCCGGCGGCGCGGGCGCGGGCGGCGGAGACGGCGCGGGAGCTGGTGGGCTTGTCGCAGCAGTTGCATGCGGCGCTGGTGCGGGTGGGGTTGCGCTCGACGTTGGGGCGCTGAGGCGGCTGTGTGTGGTCGGATCTGCCCGGCCGTGCGTGGCGTAGGCTTGCGGGGGTAACCCCTCTTCTGGCGCGGTTGTTGGTGCGGGAAGCGCATGGGACGGCCGTGTCGCGGTCCGTGTACCGTGCAGAGAAGGGCGCGGTGCGGCGTAGGTGACAACGACACGGAGGCGGCGGTGCGCGAGCTGAGCGTGGTCGGGGTTCGGGTTGAGTTGCCCAGTAACCAGCCGATCGTCCTGCTCAGGGAGGTCGAGGGGGACCGCTATCTGCCGATCTGGATCGGCGCGGTGGAGGCGACGGCGATCGCTTACGAGCAGCAGGGTGTCAAGCCGGCCCGGCCGTTGACTCACGATCTTCTGCGGGATGTGTTGGCGGCGTTGAAGGCGCCGTTGCGGGCGGTGGAGATCACTGAGCTGAAGGAGAACGTGTTCTTCGCTGATCTGTTGATCGGTGACGGGCTGCGGGTCTCGGCGCGGCCCAGTGATTCGATCGCTTTGGCGTTGCGGGTCGGTGCGCCGATTCGTTGTGCCGAGCAGGTCCTCAGTGAGGCGGGGATCGTGATCCCTGACGAGCAGGAGGACGAGGTGGAGAAGTTCCGGGAGTTCCTGGAGCAGGTGCGTCCGGAGGATTTCGCCGGCTGAGCTGGTGGGCCCGGGTCGCGGGCTGGTTGCTGCTCGCCCCACACTGGCGGTCACTGTCGGTGAGGGTGATGCTCGTCGCTGTCGATGCGCGGCGTGTCGCGATGGTTTCTCCGTGGTAACGCTCGACGGTCGCTATAGGGTTGCCCGTGTCGAGGGGTGCGCGTCTCAGAGACGACGTGTCACCGCACTGACGGGGAGGTTGTCCAGATGCACGAGCCGCGGGATTCCGATCCGGTGAGCGGGCTGGACGAGTCGGGTGGGACACCCGGGTCGGCGACTGACAGTGACGGTGCGGTGGGGTACCGGGGTGTGACGGCGTGCCACGCGGTGGGCATCAGTTACCGGCAGTTGGACTACTGGGCGCGTACGGCGTTGGTGGTGCCGAGTGTGCGGGATGCGTCGGGTTCGGGGACGCAGCGGTTGTACTCGTTCCGCGACCTGGTGGTGTTGAAGGTCGTGAAGCGGTTGTTGGACGCCGGGGTGTCGTTGCAGAACATCCGTAAGGCGATCGAGGCGTTGCGTTCGCGTGGTGTGGCGGATCTGGCGGGCATCACGCTGATCTCCGATGGGACGACGGTGTACGAGTGTCGGTCTCCGGAGGAGGTGGTCGACCTGTTGCAGGGCGGCCAGGGGGTGTTCGGCATCGCGATCGGTGGTGCGTTCAAGGAGATCCAGGGGTCGTTGTCGCATCTGCCGGCGGAGCCGGCGGGGGTGGCGGTGGAGCCGGACGAGCCGCAGGAGCCGGCGGTGGGTGACGAGTTGGCGGCGCGTCGGGCGCGGCGTCGGGCGGGCTGACTGCTCGGTCGGTCGGCTGAGTCGCGACCGTCATGTGGTGGTGCCACCCGTGGGTGTGCCGGTGAGGGTTTCCATTCTTTGGTTTTTTCTCGATCACGTTGAGTGTTGTTCTGGTCGCCGGTGTCGGTCCGGTGTGGTGGGTCGCGGGCCGGCGGGTCGGTTTGTCGGTGCTGGCCAGTGCCGGTGGTCGGGGTGTGGGCCCAGTGGACGGTGACCGCTTTGCGTGTCCGTCCGATGACGACCAGTTTTCGGCGGTCACTCTTCGTGATTCTGTGTTGTCGGTCAGCTGACAGGTTGGTTCTGACGTGGGCGGCGCGGCACGCTATCGTCCGTCACGGTCTGCATGGCGTCGCTGTCGTAGCGTCGCGGCACGGTCGATGTCGGCAGATCGTCGTCGGTGCGCGTCGACGCGCCCACCCCTGCTGGACGGACGGAAGGAATGACCTGTGACGGTTACCGAGGAGCCCACGCCGGTTTCGCATTTCGAGCGCATCGGTGGGACCGGTTCGGTCAAGGCCGCTGTCGAGTTGTTCTACGACCGGGTGCTGGCCGACCCGGAGTTGGCCGGCTACTTCACCGAGGTGGACATGGCCGGGCAGCGTCGGCACATGGCGCAGATGTTGACCGTGGTGCTGGGTGGCCCGAACGAGTACCGGGGTCGTGATCTGGCCACGGCGCATCAGCCGTTGCAGATTCCGGTGGCGCACTACCAGCAGGTGGGCGGGCATCTGACGGCGGTGTTGACGCAGTTGAACGTGCCGGGTGACGTGATCACCGATGTGCAGGCGGTGTTGGCGCAGGTGCAGGACCAGGTGGTGGCCGGCGGGCGTCAGGCGGACGCCTGAGCGTGGACGTTTCCCGACTCAAGCGCAGCTGGTCGGCGGTTGCCGCGCACGGTGACCAGGTGCCGCTGTACTTCTATTCGACGCTGTTCCTGACCCATCCGCAGACCCGGCAGATGTTCCCGACGAACATGGCGGGTCAGCGGGATCGGCTGGTCGCCGCGCTCGGTCACATCGTGTCGCAGGTGGATCAGGTCGACCGGCTGGCCGGTTACCTGCAGGAGCTGGGCGCCGACCACCGCAAGTTCGCGGTGCGGGCGGAGCACTATCCGGCGGTCGGTCAGGCGTTGCTGGCGACGTTGCGGCATTTCCTCGCCGAGGCGTGGACCGACGAGCTGGCGCAGGACTGGTCGGCGGCGTACGGGCTGGTGGCGAAGGTGATGACGGAGGCCGCGCAGGCCGCCGAGGCGGTGCAGCCACCGTGGTGGGTGGCGGAGGTGGTCGGTCATGAGCGGCGGGGTTTCGACGTGGCGGTGCTGACGGTACGACCGCAGTACCTGTTGCCGTTCACGCCGGGCCAGTCGATCGGGCTGTCGCATCCGGCGTTGCGGTCGTGGCGGTACTACTCGCCGGCGAATGCTCCCCGCGCGGACGGCACGCTGGAGTTGCATGTGCGGGCCGTGCCGGGTGGTGCGGTGTCGTCGCGGCTGGTGTACGGGTGCGCGGTGGGTGACCAGGTGCATCTGGCGGCGCCGGTGGGGGACGGGTTGACGTTGTCCTCGGCCGGGTCGGCGAATCTGTTGCTGCTGGCGGCCGGTACCGGCTGGGCGCCGTTGAAGGCGTTGGTGGAGCAGGTGGCGGCCGAGGAGTCGCCGCGCCGCGTGGACCTGTACGTCGGGTTCCGTTCCCCCGGCGAGTGTTACGACGCCGAGGGGCTCGACAAGCTGGCGGCGTCGTATCCGTGGTTGACGGTGACGCAGGTGGCCGGGGTGGACCTGCAGCGGCCGGGTGAGTTCGTCTATCCGGTGGACCGGGCGTTGGCCGACGGTGACTGGCGGTCCCGGCACGTGTACGTGTGTGGTTCCGATGACGTGGTGGCGTTGACGGTGGCGGCGTTGACCCGGGCGGGTTATCACCGGGGGCAGCTGCACCACGAGGATCCGGGTCAGCGGTGGTACGGCCCGGCGTGGCGGTCGGCGGTGTCGACGTCGCCCGTCCCTGATGAGCGCGGAGGTGCCCGGTGAGTGAGTCTCGCAGTCGTGTCGGGGTGGCGGTGCCCCTCGGCCGGTACGACGGCACCGATTCCGTCGGTGGGGTGCCGGTGCGGATCACCGCGGACCGGGTCCGGCGGTGGGAGTTCGGTTCGTCGTCGTTCGCGCGGCGCGGCTACGACCAGGCCGACGTGGACCGGTTCCGGATGCAGGTGGCCGACGAGTTGGATCTGCTGGCCACCCAGGTGGCGAACCTGCGCGCCGAGAACGAGCGGTTGGGTGACCACGTGGAGTTGCACCGGCACGGGGTGATTCCGAGCGCGGAGCCGACGGCGTCGTTGCCGGCGACCAAGGAGGTGAATCTGCTGTCGGCGGCGCAGCGGGAGGCCGAGCAGATCATCGCGCAGGCGCACGACTATGCGCGGCGGGTCGCCGAGTACGCCCGCACCCAGTACGAGAGTTACGTGCGGGCGGCGGTGGAGCAGGCCCGCCAGGAGGCGGAGCGGGCGGTGCAGGATTACCGGGCGTCGGCCGGGGCGTCGTTCGACGACGGGGTGGCGGCGCGGGAGGCGTTGCGGATCTACGGCGAGATGATGATCTCGCACATGCGGGCGGCGGCGCGGCACCTCGACGACGGCAGTGCCCAGTTGGCGCGCACGATGGAGCGCATCGGCGCGCCGGCGGTGCCGGCGGGTGCGGTGCCGCGTCACCAGCAGCCCTGACCGTCCTCGCCGGCGCGCCTGGCTGGTCGGGGGCCTGCCGGCTGGGGCAGCATGGGTCGGGTGGCAGACGTGATCGAGCCGGTGGCGGGGCTGGTGGCCGGTGGTGAGGTGGTGGTGCTCAGCGGCGCCGGCCTGTCCACCGAGTCGGGCATTCCGGACTATCGGGGGCCGAGTGGGGTGGCCCGCCGGCACACCCCGATGACGTATCAGATGTTCGTGGGTGACGCGCAGGCCCGCCGCCGCTACTGGGCCCGCAGTCACCTGGGATGGCGGTTGATGGCGCAGGCGGCGCCGAACGACGGTCACCGGGCGGTGGCCCGGCTGCAGCACGGCGGCCTGGTGACCGGGGTGATCACCCAGAACGTCGACGGGCTGCACACCGCGGCGGGCAGCCGTGACGTGGTGGAGTTGCACGGTCGGCTCGACCAGGTGGTCTGCCTGGGCTGTGGGCAGCGCACGTCGCGGCAGGAGTTGGACGGGCGGCTGCGCCTGCTGAACCCGGATTTTACCGGCCGGGCCGCCGCGATCAACCCCGACGGTGACGTGGAACTCGACGACACCGAGGTGGCCGGTTTCCGTACGGTCGACTGCCGCAGCTGCGGTGGGATGCTCAAGCCCGACGTGGTGTTCTTCGGTGAGACGGTGCCGGCCGGGCGGGTGCGGGACTGTTTCGCGATGGTGGCCGGCGCCCGGTTGCTGCTGGTGCTGGGGTCGTCGTTGACGGTGTTGTCGGGGCGTCGGTTCGTCACCGCGGCGGCCCGGCACGGGGTGCCGGTGGTGATCGTCAACCAGGGGGCGACGCGGGGCGACGCACATGCCTTGCTGCGGGTGGACGCGCCGTTGGGGCAGGTGTTGCCGGCCCTGGCGCAGCGGCTGCTGACCGCCGGTGCGCAGCCGCCGGCAGTCGACGCGGTGACGCCGGCCGCCGGCTGAGCGGGGCACCCGACGGCACCTGCGAGGCGGGTCGGCCGGGGGTTCGGTGTGGGCCCGCGGGGGCGCTGGTAGCGTTGATCGTGCCGGTAGCACCCACGTGGGAGAGACCGTCCTGGCGTAGCCGGGTCGGCGCCGAAGGGGCAAATCCTCCCCGGAACCTCTCAGGCAAAAGGACCGCGTGGTGTCAGGCACTGTGGAGCGCCTGTGGGTGTGACAGAGGGGGAGGGCCGACCTGTCGACCCCCACCTTCGCGGGAGCGCCACCCATGACCGCAGAGCTGTTCGCCGACCGTCACATCGGTCCCGGCCCGGACGATGAGCGCCGGATGTTGGAAACCGTCGGGTACGCGTCGATCGACGAGTTGATGGACGCGGCGATCCCGGAGGTGATCCGCTGGCACGGCCGGTTGGATCTGCCGGAGCCGGCCGGCGAGCACGAGGCCCTGGCCGAGTTGCGGGCCCTGGCCGCCGAGAACACCGTCGCCGTGTCGATGATCGGGTTGGGTTACCACGGTACGCACACCCCGGCGGTGATCCGCCGTAACGTGCTGGAGAACCCGGCCTGGTACACCGCGTACACGCCGTACCAGCCGGAGATCAGTCAGGGCCGGTTGGAGGCGCTGCTGAACTTCCAGACCATGGTGTCGGATCTGACCGGCCTGGCGACCGCCAACGCGTCGATGCTGGATGAGGGCACGGCTGCGGCGGAGGCGATGACCCTGGCCCGGCGGGCGTCGAAGAGTTCCAGCGCGGTGTACGTGGTCGACGCCGACACGCTGCCGCAGACCCTCGCGGTGATCACCGGCCGGGCGCAGCCGCTCGGCATCGAGGTGCGGGTCGTCGACGTGGACCGTGACGAGTTGCCGGCGGAGTTCTTCGGTCTGCACCTGCAGTATCCGGGCGCCTCGGGAACCGTACGTGATCATGCCCGGTTGGTGGCGGCCGCGCACGGCGTCGGCGCGTTGGTGACCGTCGCGGCGGACCTGCTGGCGTTGACGCTGCTGCGTCCGCCGGGGGAGATCGGTGTCGACATCGCCGCGGGCACCACCCAACGCTTCGGGGTGCCGATGGGCTTCGGTGGCCCGCACGCCGGATATCTGGCGGTGCGGCGGGGTCTGGAGCGGATGCTGCCGGGCCGGCTGGTCGGGGTGTCGCGGGACACGGCCGGGCAGTCGGCGTACCGGTTGGCGTTGCAGACCCGCGAACAGCACATTCGGCGGGAGAAGGCGACAAGCAACATCTGCACCGCGCAGGTGTTGCTGGCGGTGATGGCCAGCATGTACGCCGTCTACCACGGCCCGGACGGGCTGCGGCGCATCGCGACGCGTACCCATGAGATGGCGGCCCGGCTCGCGGCCGGCCTGCGCGCCGGTGGCGTCGACGTGGCCGACGTGCCGTTCTTCGACACCGTCACCGCGACCGTGCCGGGGCGCGCCGCCGAGGTGGTGGCCGCCGCGGCGGCCCGCAACGTCAACCTGCGGCTGGTCGACGCCGACCGGGTGGGGATCTCCTGCGACGAGACCACCACGGCGGTGCACCTGGCGGCGGTGTGGGCGGCGTTCGGCGTCGACGGCGTCGACGGTGACGTGGACGCGGCCCTGCCGGGCGCGTTGGCCCGTACGTCGGAGTTCCTGACCCACCCGGTGTTCCGCAGCCACCACTCGGAGACGGCGATGCTGCGGTACCTGCGTCGCCTCGCCGACCTGGACTACGCCCTGGACCGGGGCATGATCCCGTTGGGTTCGTGCACCATGAAACTCAACGCGACCACCGAGATGGAGCCGATCAGCTGGGCGCAGTTCGCGCACCTGCATCCGTTCGCGCCGGCCGACCAGACCACCGGCTACCGCACGATGATCACCCAGTTGGAGGGGTGGCTGGCGAAGGTGACCGGCTACGACGCGGTAAGTGTGCAGCCCAACGCCGGCTCACAGGGGGAGTTGGCGGGTCTGCTGGCGATCCGCGCCTACCACCGCTCCCGCGGTGAGGGGCACCGCACCGTGTGTCTGATCCCGTCGTCGGCGCACGGCACCAACGCCGCCAGCGCGGTGATGGCCGGCATGCGGGTGGTGGTGGTCGGCTGTGACGCCGACGGCAACGTCGACCTGGTCGACCTGGACGCGAAGATCGAGGCGCACGCCGACACCCTGGCGGCGATCATGGTGACGTATCCGTCGACGCACGGGGTGTACGAGACGGGCATCGCGTCGCTGTGCGCGAAGGTCCACGACGCCGGCGGTCAGGTGTACGTCGACGGGGCGAACCTCAACGCGCTTGTCGGCTTCGCCAAGCCGGGCCGGTTCGGGGCGGACGTGTCGCACCTGAACCTGCACAAGACGTTCTGCATTCCGCACGGCGGCGGTGGGCCGGGGGTCGGTCCGGTGGCGGTACGCGCGCATCTGGCGCCGTTCCTGCCCGGTGATCCGGTCGGCGAGCAGGTCGATGGCCGGCCGGCGATCTCGGCCGCCCGGTACGGGTCGGCGGGCATCCTGCCGATCCCGTGGGTGTACCTGCGGATGATGGGCGCGCACGGGCTGGCCCGGGCCACCGGGGTGGCGGTGCTGGCGGCCAACTACG
This sequence comes from Verrucosispora sp. ts21, assembly GCF_002879555.1. Classification (NCBI taxonomy): domain Bacteria; kingdom Bacillati; phylum Actinomycetota; class Actinomycetes; order Micromonosporales; family Micromonosporaceae; genus Micromonospora; species Verrucosispora sp. ts21. The sequence continues at coordinate 26,714 of NZ_PNOZ01000003.1, forward strand.
TGGCGGCGCGGCTGCGCGGGCACTTCCCGGTGCTGTACGCCGGCAACAAGGGGCTGGTGGCCCACGAGTGCATCCTGGATCTGCGGCCGGTGACGAAGGCGACCGGGGTCAGTGTCGACGACGTGGCCAAGCGGCTCATCGACTACGGGTTCCACGCGCCGACCATGTCGTTCCCGGTGGCCGGGACGTTGATGGTGGAGCCGACGGAGAGCGAGGATCTGGCCGAACTGGACCGGTTCTGCGACGCGATGATCGCCATCCGGGCGGAGATCGACGCGGTGGCGGCGGGGCAGTGGCCAGCCGACGACAATCCGCTGGTCAACGCGCCGCACACCGCGGCGATGGTCTCCGGCGACCAGTGGCCGCACGCGTACCCGCGGTCAGTGGGCGGCTATCCGGCCGGGGTGGACCGGGTGGCGAAGTACTGGCCGCCGGTGCGGCGGGTCGACGGCGGCTACGGCGACCGGAATCTGGTGTGTTCGTGCCCGGCACCGCAGGCGTACGAGGACTGAGCGGCAGGGTGTGCGCCGGGGCCGCTGCGGTGCCGCCCCGGTGGTACGCCGACCTGCGGTGACCAGCGCCGTAGTGGGGAGCTAGCCTGAGGCGACGCGGGAAAGGTCGTGACGGATCGTGGTCGGGTCAGGCGGCGAGGGCGTGGCGGGCTGGTCCGCGGTGGGGTGCGATGCTGCTGCCGTCGGGAAGCAACTCGCCGGTGTCCTCGAAAACGATGACGCCGTTGCAGAGCAGGCTCCAGCCCTGCTCAGGAAAACCGGCGATGGCCTTGGCGGCTTCCCGGTCGGTGGCGTCGGCGGAGGGGCAGGTGGGTTGGTGCTGGCACATCGGGTTCTCCGGACTGTGGGGGCACTGTGTCATGGTTCACATGACCAGTGACGCACAGTACCAAGCGGAAGCGCGCGGCATCGAGCAGATGTCCGCGCGGCACGTGGGAAATCCACTGAACGGATGAGCATCCATCGGTCAGACGTCATGGAAGCGCTCCCACGAATGGTGGTCGCGCCACCCGCCGCCCCCACCGCCTGCCACGGCCGCCTCATCGAACGCGCCCGCTGGCAGTGGCGACCCACCGACGGCGGTGACCCCGCCACCGCAATCCAGGACTTCCTCACCGCCCACGACCTGCACCTGCACGACCTCGCCCGCCCCGCACCCCGCCACAACCATCACCACGAGCAGCTGTGCGGCGCCGCCCTCTACGTCTCCGCCACCGCCGGCGCCCTGATGGTCGGCGGCGACCCCGGCCCACCCAGCCCCGCCGACCTGCCCGACGTCGCCGTCGTCATCTACGGCCACACCGACACCCCACCACCCCCGCCACCGACCACCAGCGGCTGGTCGCGGGGACCCTGGACCGAAAGCTGGAGCCCACAGCAACACGCCGCCGCCGTAGAAGCCGTCCGCCACGCCATCAGCCGCGGCCAGGTCTACCAGGTCAACCTCGTCGGCCACGCCGCCGCCCCGTACACCGGCGACCCGCTGCCCGCCCTGGCCCGCCTCGGCCGACTCCCCGGCGCCCGCTACGGCGGCGTCCTGTCCGGCCCCGACTGGGCCATCGGCTGCGCCAGCCCGGAAACCCTCATCGAGGTCCGCGACGGCACCCTCACCACCCGCCCCATCAAAGGCACCCGCCCCGCCACCGCCGCCGGCCGCGCCGACCTGCTCGCCTCCAGCAAGGAACGCGCCGAACACATCATGATCGTCGACCTGGAACGCAACGACCTGGCCCGCATCGCCGCCACCGGCAGCGTCGGCGTCGACGACCTGTTCGCCGTACGCCGATGGTGTGACCTGTGGCAGGCCGAATCCACCATCCGCGCCCAGGCCGCCGACGGCCTCGGCCTGGCCGACCTGCTCCGCGCCGTCTGCCCCGGCGGATCCGTCACCGGCGCCCCGAAACTCGCCGCCCTGCACCACATCGCCGCCCTGGAACCCGTCGGCCGCGGCGCCAGCATGGGCGGCCTCGGCTGGGTCGCCCCCGGCCACATCGACCTCGGCCTGACCATCCGCACCGCCGCCGTCGACCACCACACCGTGCACGTGTGGGCCGGCGGCGGCATCACCTGGGACAGCGACCCCGACGCCGAAGTCGCCGAAGCAGCAGCCAAAACCCGCCCCGTACGCGCCGCCCTGCAATGATCCGCAACCAGACACACCTGGCACACCGACCACCGACTAGCCTTTCCGACATGACCATGCGGGACATCCGAATCATCGGCGACCCGGTGCTACGCACCCCCAGCGAACCGATCACCAGCTTCGACGCCGAACTACGCGCCCTGGTCACCGACCTGATGGACACCCTGCTCGGCAAACCCGGCCGCGCCGGCGTCGCCGCCCCGCAGATCGGCGTCAACGCCCAGGTCTTCGTCTACGACGCCGACGGCCACCGCGGCCACATGATCAACCCCACCCTCGACCTGTCCGACGAACTACAGGACGACGACGAAGGCTGCCTGTCCATCCCCGGCCTCTACTTCCCGACCCCCCGCGCCCTGCACGCCACCGCCCACGGCTTCGACCAACACGGCGAACCCCTCACCATCGCCGGCAGCGGCTTCCTCGCCCGCGCCCTGCAACACGAAACCGACCACCTGCACGGCCGCCTCTACGTCGACACCCTGCGCGGCGACGTCCGCCGCCGCGCACTACGCGAGATCCGCGCCGGACGCTACGACTCACCCCGCCGCTGACGCCACCCACCGCTCCCGGGTGATCTCGTACTCCACCTCACCCTGCTCCGCACCCGGCAACGGATCCGACCACGACTGGTGGAACGTGCGCACATACCGCATCCCCACCGCCGCCATCGTCGCCCGCGACGCCACATTCACCGCCATCGTCTCGGCGAAGATCCGCCCCAACCCCAGATCCACGAAACCGTGCCGGATCAACTCCCGGGCCCCCTCGCTGGCCAACCCCCGCCGCCACCACCGGCGCGCCAACCGGTACCCCAACTCCGCCTGCCCGGCCACCGGCCCCTGATCGGCACGCTGCGGCGGCTCCAACAGCCACCAGCCGACGAACTCACCCTCCACCAGACCCGCCCAGAACCCCAACCCCGGCGCCTGCCCGGCCACCGCCAACCGCCGCCGATGCACCTCACGCACCTGCTCGGCCGACCGCACCGGCCCCAGAAACCGCATCACCTGCGCATCGGCGTCCAACTCGATCTCACCGGGCAGATGCTCATCCGCCAACGGCACCAACACCAACCGGGCCGTACGCAACGTCGCCTGAGTCATCCGCGCATTCTGCCCACCGGCCACCCACCCAAGCGACCCGAAAACCCGCCTCAGCAGCCGACCGCGGCCAGATCGAACTCCCCGTACTGCGCCACCCGACGGAAACCCAACCGCTCGTACAACCGCACCGCGACACCGTTGTCGGCCTTCACGTTCAACGTCACCTGCTCCACCTCGGCCCGCAGCAACCCACACAACCGGGCCACCACCGCCGAGGCCAACCCACGACCACGCCACGCCGGATGAGTGGTCACATTGCCCAACGCCGCCACCCCGAACGCGGGGGAGTACACGTGCACCCCCGCCACCGCCACCAACACACCACCGGCCCACACACCCACATACCGGCCCGTGTCCACCATCCGGGCATCGAACCAGTTCCCCGGATACGCCACCGCGTACAACTCCCGCAACGCCGGCACATGCTCACGGCCCAGCACCTCACCGGCCGCCGCCACACCCGCCAACCGATCCGGCCGCGTCAACGCCATCTTCAGATGCGCACCCGCCGACACCACCCGAAACGCCCCCGCCAACCCCACCTCCACACCGGGGGACAGGTGCGCCCACAACCGCGCCGGCAACACCGGCGCCAACTCACCCAGCAACGCCGCCGACTCCGCGACCCCCTCCGGCCGCGTCAACGCCAGCAACGTCGGCGGCCGCATCCCGTGATACAGCAACGCCACCGACTCACCCCGCCGAAACCACGACGTGTACGGCCAGAAGAACTCGTCCAGATCACCCAGCTCGTAGGCGTGCAGTTGAGGATCCCGACCCAACAGCCCCGCCAACACCGACCGATCATGTTCCGCACGCACCGGCATCAACCGATGATCACACGACAGCCGCAGCCCACCCTCAACCGGCCAGCCACTGGTCATAACCCAGCTTCGCCACCAACGCCAGCACCACCACCAGCAACACCACCCGCACGAACCCGGCACCCCGCCGCAACGCCATCCGCGCCCCGACCATCGCCCCCACGATGTTGCACACCGCCATCGCCGCGCCGAGCAACCACCACACGTTCCCCGTCACCGCGAACACCGCCAACGCCCCCGCGTTCGTACCCGCGTTCACCACCTTCGCCATCGCCGAACCGTGCAGGAAATCCGCACCCACCAACGCCGTGAACGCCAACACCAGAAACGTGCCCGTACCCGGCCCGATCAACCCGTCATAGGCGGCGATACCCACCCCCGCCACCAACACCGCCACCACGACCCGAGTCCGCGTACGCCGATGCGGCGCCGCCGCCACCCCCAACCGCGGCCGCAACAACACGAACAACGCCACCACCAGCAACACCACAAGCACCACCGGCCGGTACGCCGACGGCGGCACCGCACCCGCCAACGCCGCACCCACCCCGGCACACACCACCGCCACCGCCGCCGCCGGCCCCGCCACCGCCCAATCGATCTTCGTACGGCGGGCGAACGTCAACGCCGCCGTCGTCGTACCCGCGATCGCCGCCAACTTGTTCGTCCCCAACGCGGTGGCCGGCGGCATACCCGGCGCCGCCACCAGCAACGCCGGCAACAACAACAAACCCCCACCACCGACCACCGCATCAACCCACCCGGCCATCGCGGCAGCCGTCAACAGGATCGCGACGGTCGAAGGATCAAGCTCCACGCGCCGCATTCTGCCCACCACGACCCCGCTGACGTGGGCATCTGTGGTCAGCCTCACCGGCCCCGCAACCGCCGCACCCAGATCCCCACCCCACCCACGGCCAGGAAAAGCAGCATCGAACAGAACAGACCCCGCATCATCCACGAAACTGTGCCACCCACCGTCGCTAAGGTGACAGCGTGCGCCTGGCCACGTTCAACCTGCTGCACGGACGATCACTGACCGACGGACTGGTCGACCCCCACCGCCTCGCCGCCGCCGTCACCGCCCTCGACGCCGACGTACTCGCCCTGCAGGAAGTCGACCGCGACCAGTCCCGCAGCGGCAACCTGGACCTCACCGCCATCGCCGCCCAAGCCCTGCACGCCGACGAACACCGCTTCGCCGCCGCCGTCGTCGGCACCCCCGGCATAGCCTTCCGCCCCCTCACCCACGACGACGACGGACACGGCGAACCCTGCTACGGCGTCGGCCTGATCTCCCGCCACCCCGTCACCACCTGGCAGGTCACCCGCCTGAAACCCGCACCCGTACGCTCCCCGGTCTACGCACCCGGACCCGGCGGCGGCGGACTCATCCTGCTCCGCGACGAACCCCGCGTCGTCCTCGCCGCCGTCCTGGACACCCCCCACGGACCGCTCACCGTCGCCGCCACCCACCTGTCCTTCGTCCCCGGCTGGAACATCCTCCAACTCCGCCAGGTCATCCGTGCCCTGCGCACCCTGCCCGCACCACGGATCCTGCTCGGCGACCTCAACCTGCCCGCCTGGGCCACCCGCCTGGCCACCGGCTGGCACCTGCTCGGCCGCCGACCCACCTACCCGGCCGGAGCACCCCGCGTCCAACTCGACCACGCCCTGGCCGACCGGCGCGGCTTCACCCACCTGCCCCCGGTCACCGCCGTACACACACCCCTGTCGACCATCTCCGACCACCGGCCCCTGCTGGTCGATCTCGGCTGACCACACCGGTCTTGACTGCACCCACCGCGTCATCGACAGTTGGCAATCCGACAAGGATTCGACCGACTCGACAGCGGGGTGAGGACGCATGGAACTGGCCCAGGTCGTACACACGGCCGTGGCAGCCGCAGCGGACCGGATCGCCGCCACCGGCACCGGCCACCACACCGACACCACCGCCGACCACCTCTACCGCAGCATCGCCAGCAGACTCCACACCACCGTCATCGGCACCCACCTGCTGCGGGAACTGGAAAACCAGCCGACGGACCCCACCGCCCGCCGAGACACCACCCGCGCCGTCACCGCCGAAGCGGAAGCCGACCCGCAGTTCGCCGCCGAACTCCACCACCTCGTCGACCAACTCACCCGCGACCTACCACCCGCCTACCGCCCCCACCACGAACCACCACCACACCGCCAGCCCAACGCCGTCGTCATCCTCCTGATCGCCGCCGTCGCCGCCGTCCTGCTGACAATCAACGGCATCATCCTGGTCAACCTGGTCCTGCCCCACGCCGGCCTCACCGAAAGCGCCCGACTCAACAAACTCGCCGGCACCTGGACCAGCGGCGAACCACCCCACGACGACCGCATCACCATCCGCCGTAACGGCACCTTCGCCATCACCGACCCCAACTGGTCCTGCCCCGGCCGAGTCACCTCACCGGCCCGCTCCCGCTACGTCCTGGAAATGGACTGCGGGATCTTCCGCACCTCCTTCGACGGCAAGCTCAACCTGCTCGGCGACAAACTCACCCTCACCGCACCCGGATCACCCGAGACCACCGTCCTCACCCGCGAATAGGCCCCCGCTCAACCCACCGCCGCACGCAGCAAGCCGACAAGCGCCCGGTTCGTGCGGTTGGCGCGCACCGCCTCCCGCTGAGCACCCGCTGTCACCTCGATGTACGTCTGCGACGACGCCAACGACGCGTGCCCCAACAACCGCATGATCTCCGCCGCCCCCGCGCCGTCCTCCGCCAACCGTGTCGCGAAGGTGTGCCGCAACGCGTGCAGCCGCGCGCCCCGCGGCACCCGATCACCGATCCCGGCCCGCCGGTAACAGGACTCCACCAGATACTGCAACCCACCCCGGCGCAGCGGCTCACCCTGCCGATCCACCAGCAACGGCGAGTCCGGTCGCACCGTACGCGTACCGAAGCGACGCACCCGACTGTCCAGGTAGGCCGACAACACCTCGTCCAGGCCCGGCTCCACCGGCAACACCCGAGGCCGCCCACCCTTGCCGGCCACCTCCACCCGACGCTCACCGGGCCGCCCCGACAGCGAACCGACCCGCAGCGCCAACAACTCCGACAACCGCAACCCCGCACACAGCGCCAACGCCAACACCGCCACATCCCGCTCCGGCCACGGATCACGCTGCCGCCCCTCACCCCGCGCCGCCGAGGCCAGCAACTGCTCCGGAGTGTCCTCACCACGCAGCGGCTTGGGCTGGGGGAGCGGCATGCGCGGGCGACCCACCGCCGGCATCGGATTGCCCGGCACCACCTGCTCGGCCACCAGGAACGTGAAGAAGCTGTTCCAGGTCGACCAGGCGCGACCGACCGAGGCGGCGGCCCGGTCGGCGGCGAAGCCGGCGAACGCCGTCCGCAGCAGGCCGGGGGAGAGCGCATCGATCCGAAGATCGGCAAGGGGGAGGGGAGGGGTGGTCAATTCCGCGGCGAGCGTCGCGACCCCGATCAGATCCCGCCGGTACGCCGCCTGGGTGTGCGGTGAGGGCTTACGGGTGGCCCGCGCGGTCAGGAACCCTTCGATCAACTCGATGACCAGAACACCCGATTTGTCATGCATAAGGCATATTATGCATGTTTTTCGGGTTGTCGGCCAGTCCAGGGGAGCGCGCTTGACGATCACGCATGACCGGCGGCTCCTGGCGGGTTCGTGCTGTTCCGGCCGCACCTCGAGGACGCCGGCCGGGTCGGGTGGCCTGGGTGGGCGGGGAAGAGCTGACAGCGTTCCCTTGGCGCGGGGTGGTGGCGCCGCATCGCCGTCGGGGCTTACCGCCGGGTGATCGACCGGATCAACCTGCGGGTAGGCCGGGCGGGCCACTGGGATTTCGGTCGGCACGGCGCGGCACCGGGTGCATGGCGGCGTCCTGCGGCCTGCATGGTGCCGCTCGCGCGCCTGTGGTGGGCCGCCCGTAGCCAGATGGTCGCCCGCCGGGTGAAGCTGTTGGCGCCCCGGACGAGGTGAGGTTGGTCAAAGGCATCGTGAGCGGGGTGCAGTCCGGCTGGGCCGGCAACGCCGCCGCTCGCCCGCGGAAGAGCCCTCTTCTCGCTCTACTTTACATAATGTCAATTATCGAATCTCGGTCTGGAGTTCCGGTGGGGCTCGTCTGCGCGCAGGATCTGCGATGAAGGGCTCGCTGTCACCTCGACGCCTGCGATTGCTGAGCCACGTCCCACACAGGCACAGGCACAGGCACAGGCGCGGCAGTCGTACATGCCTGCCGGCACGCGCCGTGGCGGCCGGCGTACGCGAATCAACCCCTGTGGGTCCGGCCCCTTCCCCGGAGCCACAGGGGTTGTTCAGGTGCTAATCGGTGATTCGGGTGTTCCGGGAGGTGCCGGGTAGGCCGCCGCTGTTGGTTTCGAAGGCCGGCACGGGCGTGCTGATGAATGAGGTCCCGTCGGCGGTGCTGGCGGTGACGGTCGCGGGCTTGTTCGGCGGGATGGTGGTGCTGCCGAAGCCGGATGCGTCCAGGGCGACCGGGCTCGGGGTGTCGCCCAGGGCGGTGACGGCTGCGGTGGCTGCTCCCGGTGGGGCTACCAGGTTGACCCGGTCCGTCCGGGCATCCTTGCCCTCGGCGCGCATCCGCCAGGCGATGGGGCGTTGCTCGGCGCCGTCGGCGGGCAGCAGCAGCCGTAGGTCGGTTCGCCAGCCGGTGGTGTCGCCGTGCATGGCGTAGGCGATCACTCCGCCGTCCGTGGGCTGGATGGTGAACAGTGCGGCGGGTTTGTCGTTGATGGTGCCGCACCAGCGCACGCGGATCGTGACGTCCTGGGCTGACAGTCGACTGTCTCGCAACGCGTGACTGATGAACCCGGCGAGGACGGCTCGGTCCACGACGGTGCCTCGGGTGTGGCGGACAGCGGCAGTGAGCATCTCGTCGGTCGGCTCCTGGCGGTCGGTGTTCGACCCGCTCCACCCGCCGTACACGGGACCTTCGTAGATGAGGGTGTCGCCGTTGGTGACCCGGGCGGTGAGTGCGGGCCCGCCGATCAGATCGGTGGGTGGCAGCGAGGTGACACCGATGCCCGTACCGACAGATGAGGAGAGCTGGTGGCTTTCGACGACGCCCGTTGAGGAATAGCCGGAGAACCCGTTGATCGTCACGGAGGAACCCGCGGGGCCGATGACCACTGCGGCGCCCCCGTTCGTCGGGTCGCTTTCCATCCAGATCGCCACTGGAGTGTCGGCGGGTTCGTTGCCGCCCTGTTGCATCTGTTCCGGTTCGGCTCCGGGTGGGCCGCTGAACCAGACAAGCGTCGCGTCGGTGAACAGGCCCATGCGCAGCGGGACGTGGAGCAGCGCGATTCGGCGACCGGGTATGTCGTCGGCGTACACGATCCGGATGTTGTTGCGGTCGGTGACCCTCCACCATTCCCCCGGATTCTGCAGGTCGGCAACCTGTCTGAGCAGGCCGTCCGTCCAGGCGCGGTCGGCGGCAAGGGCGCCGCGTGCGGGGCCGTCCGCGAGCGGTGACGGCGACGAGGCGACGGCGATGCCGGGCACCCAGCCTGGGAGGGGAATCAGGTTGGTCTGAATGGCGACGGCGGCGGCCAGGAAAGCGGCGATCGCACCGGTACGGATCCGTCGTGCGCGGCGGTGCCCTGCCTCGGTTCGGGTGAATCCTGGCCAGGGATCCGCCGTCACCGCGATGGTGTCAGCCTCGGTGCGGAGGGCTTCCCGGAGTCTTGTTTCCACGTTCTCGGTCATGCTGGGTCCTCCTGGAGGCTGGTCTCGGTGATGGTGGACGGCGGCTCCAGGTCGGCTCGTAGCCGGGCCAGTCCTCGTGATGCCTGGCTCTTGACCGTTCCGGTTGAACAGTCGAGCAGTCGGGCGACGTCGGCCTCGCTCAGGTCCTCGAAGTACCGCAGGACGAGCACGGCGCGCATTCGTGGCGGGAGGCGGCGCAGCGCCGCCAGCAGTTGATGCCGGTTTTCCGCGTGCTGGTAGGCGTCGGGGGTGGCGATGGTGTCGGCGTCGAGGAGTGGGACCTCGATTGTTCGGCGTCGGCGTCGCCACGACACCGCGGTGTTGATCATCGTGCGGCGGACGTATGCGCCGGGGGCGTCCTTGCGGAGAATCCGACTCCACCGCCGGTGGGTTTTCTCCAGCGCTGACTGGACCAGGTCTTCGGCGGCGCCCCGGTCGCCGGTGAGCAGATATGCCGTTCGGGTCAACGGCCCCCACTGCTGCGACACGAACTCGCGGAATCGTTCCTCGTCGTCATCCGGCATGACGTGCCCATATCGTCCACCGTTCTGCTGTTCGCATGGAAGGTAGACGCTTCCTGGCGGGGGCAGGTTGAGCGGCGGCGGCGAGTTTTACGGGCGGTGGCCGTTGACTGCCGTGAGTAGTTCGCTGAACATGACCGCGTACGTGTCGCTGAGGTGGGTGGCGAGTTCGTGCGGCAGGATGTCGGTGGTCCAGAGCAGGGTTGCCGTGCCGTCGTCGTCGGTGAGCACCCGCATCTCGGCCTGGTGGTGCTCTGCCCCGGGGAAACCGGGTATGGCGTAAACGGCCCGCTTCCGTTGCGGATCGACGGTCACGTTTCGTTCCCAGAGTTCGGTGCCGTCGATGAGGGTGACGACCCGGTGGTCGTCCTTGCGACGTTCGCTGACGCAGGCGGAGAAGATGTGGACCTCGGCGCGGGTGTAGCGGTCGAGGAAGTCCCATGCCACGTCTGCCGGCACCGTCAGCGTCGCTTCGTGGTGAATGGTGCCCATGCGCTCCCGCCTGTTCTGTCGGTTACGCCGTCACTCTGGCAGTTGCCGTGCAGGACAGGCAAGGATGTCGATGGGTGCAGTTGGTCCACCACTCCCCTCGCCTGCCGGCTCCGGGCATTGTGAGCTGGTCGTCGTGTTCGTCGGGCGGTGGGAGCGGTGGACGGGGGCAAGATCGTGGCACCCGTAGACTCGGGTCATGTCCGAGATCTCGCCGACTCCGCGGTTTCGTCAGCGTGCGGCGAAGATGGGTGAGCTGGTGGCCCGGCAGATCCTGGAGGACATCGTCGAGCAGGGGCTCTCCCCCGGTGCGGCGTTGCCGACCGAGGCGCAGATGTTGCAGGCGTACGGGGTCAGTCGTGGCACGTTGCGGGAGGCGCTGCGGATCCTGGAGCACAACGGTCTGCTGCGGGTGCGGCCGGGTCGTGGTGGTGGGCCGATCGTCGGGGCGGTGGATCCGCACACGTTCGGTCGGACGATGGCGTTGTTCATGCAGATGGGCCGGACCCGCTTCGGTGAGCTGGTCGAGGCGCGCGTGATCATGGAGCCGTTGATGGCGCGGCTGGCTGCGGAGCGTCGTGATGCGGCGCGGTTGCGGGAGTTGGCCGAGTCGATGCGGGAGCACAGCACGTTGGAGGAGCGTGACGAGGCCAGTTATCTGGCGGTCATGCAGCGGTTCCATGGTGTGGTGGCGGGGTTGTCGGGCAACGGGGTGCTGGATCTGTTCGGTCGGGCGTTGAAGGAGATCTACACCGAGCGGGTGGTGGCGGCGGAGCGTCGTCCGGAGCGGTGGGAGGACGTGCGGCGTGAGCATCAGGCGGTGGCTGCGGCGATCGCGGACGGGGACGGGGCGGAGGCGGAGCGGCTGATGCGGGCGCACATGCTGGCCCTGGCCGACCACCTCGAACGTGACTATGCGGGGTTGCACGACGAGGTGGTCGGCTGGTGGTGAGGTCGGGTCAGGACAGGGCGCTGGAGAGTACGGGTCGTACCGGTGTCTGGTCCTGGTCGACGCGCCAGGTGGTGTCCTGGTCGCGCCAGTCGGTGCCGATGGTGGTGACCTCGGGCATGACTTCGCGGGCGAACAGGGTGAGGTGGTCGCGTACCTCGTTGCTTGTCATGTCGCCGGCGTGGTTCATCAGGATGAGGTGTCCGGCGCCGGTCTCTTTGTAGAGTCGGTGGATTTGTGCGGTGACCTGGTCGGGGGTGCCGACGAGGAGGATGCCGGCGTCGATGAGGTCTTCGTAGCTCATGCGGCGGACGGCGCCGAGGCGGCCGCGTAGGGCGGCGACGGCGGCGGCGGGTGGGAAGTAGCCGGGTGGGCTGGCGGCGCCGAGGCGGAGTTTGCCGGGCTTGAGGTAGTACATGAGTTTGCGGCCGATCTCGCGGGCCTTGGCTTCGGTGGAGGCGACGTGGCACAGGGCCATGTAGGCGAAGCGGTCGGGGCCGGGTTCGGGTTGGCCGTCGGCGACGGCGGTGCGGCGGTAGAGCCGGAACGAGGTGGCGGTGTCCTCGTAGGTGCCGAGCAGGTTGCACAGGGTGTAGCCGTGTCGGGCGGTCCATTCGACCAGGCGGGTGGAGGTGCCGCTGATCCAGATCGGTGGGTGGGGTTGCTGGTACGGGCGGGGCCAGACGCTGACGTAGCGGTAGTGGTAGTGGCGGCCTTCCCAGGAGAAGACGTCGCCGTGGGTCCACGCCTTCTTGATGAGGTCGTGGGCTTCGATGAACATGTCCAGGTTGTGGACGGGGTTCTGGTTGGAGGGGAAGGTTTCGCCCTGGACGCCGCGGACGAAGCCGCAGTCGATGCGTCCGCCGCTGACCGAGTCGAGGTAGGCGATCTCCTCGGCGACGCGGATGGGGCTTTCCCGGTGCGGTAGTGGGGTGCCCAGGACCAGGACGCGGCCGCGTCGGGTGCGGTGCAGCACGGAGGCGGCGCTGAGGGTGGCGGACACCTGAAGGGTGGAGGCGGACTGGTGGTGTTCGTTGACCATGAGGTCGAAGCCGAGTTCGTCGGCGAGTTCGTACTCGTCGAGGTAGCGCTGGTAGAGCTGGTGGCCGATTGTCGGGTCGTAGTACTGGTTGGGCATGAAGTACTTGAGTCCCCGGTTTGCCTCTTCCGCCTCGGGTGGCACGTCGGGGTAGGGCATTTCGGTGAAGTGGTAGAGCCTCACGGGGTCTCTCCGTTCAGGAAGGACCGGACGATCCGGTGGAACTCGTCGGGACGTTCCAGGTACGGGTAGTGGCCGGCGTCGGGGATTTCGACGTAGTGGGCTGCGGGCAGCAGGTCGGCCAGGGCGGCGCTGTGTCGGGGTGGTACGAGTCGGTTGTGGCTGCCGGCGAGGACCAGGGTGGGCATGGTGGCCAGGTGCAGCCAGCGGCGTAGTCGTGGGTCGTGCAGGAAGGGTTTCCAGGCGTAGCGGGACAGGGCGGCCCAGTCGGTGAAGGCCCGTTCGTATTCGCTGTCGGTCAGGCCGGTGGGGAATCCGGGCATCCGCAGGTCGTGGCAGGCGGTGGGGTTGGCCCAGCCGAGTTCGACGATTTCGGTGGGGTCGAGCAGCAGGATGTCGGCGAAGTCGGGTTCGGTGGGTCCGCCGAGTTTGACGCCGTACGGGGAGACGAGCAGCAGTGAGGCGAAGCGGTGGGGTGCGCGTACCGCCATCTCCAGGGCGATCCAGCCGCCGAAGCCGGCGCCGGCCAGGTGTACGGGGGCGGGTGGCAGGTCGGCGAGGGTGTCGGTGAGGTGGTGTTGGGCGAGGTCGGCGACACTGTCCCAGTCTTCGGCGGTGGTGTCCAGGGTGGTGCCGAAGCCGGGGTGGCGGGGTACGACGACGGTGTGGTCGTCGGCGAGTCGGCTGAGGGCACCGACGGGTCCGGGGAGCACGTCGGCGTCGTGCAGGAACAGCAGGGTGCTCATGGTGTGCTCCCCTGGTCGAAGAAGGTCAGCAGCAGGTCGGCGACGGCGTCGGGTTGGTCGAGGTTGGGTGCGTGTCGGGCGTCCATGCGGTGGACGTGGATGTGTGGTGCCAGGTTGTCGAAGTGGTGGCCCCAGTCGGGTTCGAGCAGGTCGTCGCGGGTGGCTTCGACGACGAGTACGGGCACGGGGCTGTCGCGCAGTGGGGTGGGCCAGTCGTCGCGGACTTCTGGTTTGGGCAGGTTGGGGTGGCGTAGGCGGGGTGCCAGGCAGGCGGTGACGTGGCCGGGTTTGCGGGTGTTGGCGTAGCGCAGGGCGACGGTGTCCTCGAAGCCGGCGTAGTCGTCGGTCATGAGGGCGACCAGGCGGCGCATGTCGTTTTCGGTGCCGTCGAAGTTGCCGAGTTCGGTGACGCCTTTGCTGGAGCGCCAGGGGCCGCCGGTGCCGCAGATGCTGACGGCGGACAGGGCGGGTAGTTCGGGGGTGGGGGTGGCGAGGGCGCGCAGCAGCAGGGAGCCGCCGAAGGACTGGCCGGCGAAGTGTGCGGCGTCGATGTCGAGGGCGGCGCAGAAGGCGGCGAGGTGGGCGGTGCGGAAGGCGTACGGTGAGCGGTCGAGGTAGACGACCTTGTCGGTGTCGCCGTAGCCGAGCAGGTCGGGTGCGAGGACCCGGTAGTGCTGGGCGAGCAGGGGCATGACGGCGGACCAGCTGCCGATGGCGTCGCCGCCGAAGGCACCGTCGTGGATGAGTACGACGGTGCCTCGTGGTTGTCCGGGTGGGGTGCTTTCCCAGTAGCGGGTGGTGAATCCGCCGGCGTTGACGGTGTGCGGGCGTGGTGGGGCCATCGTTGCGGTCTCCGGGGGTGGGTTGGGGCTGTCAGCGGGGGTCGGGCTGGAAGCTGCCGTAGCGTCCGCCGAGGTAGATCAGGGGTGGTGCGTCGGTCTGTGCGCGGGCGTGCAGGACCTCGCCGCACAGGATGAAGTGGTCGCCGCCCTGGTGGACGGTGGTGGTGCGGCATTCGAGGACGGCGGTGGTGCCGGTGGCGAGGGTGGGCACTGTGGTGTGGCCGGCGATCACGGCGGCGGCGAGTTCGTCGAGGTTGCGGCTGCGGGTGGCGAAGGCTTGTGCCCAGGTGGCGCGGTCGGCGGCGAGGTAGTTGATGCTGAATCGGCCGGCTTGTTCGGCCAGTGTGGCGAGGCCGGTTTTCTGGTCGATGGCGACCATGGCCATGGGGGGTTCGCCGGACAGTGAGGTGGCGGAGGTGCAGGTGAGGCCGGTGACGCCGGCGGGGCCGCCGGGCACGAGGATGATCGCCACCGGTGCGGGTACCTGCCGGAAGGCGGCCCGGAAGCGGGCGGTTTCGACGAGGCGGTCGGGGCCGGTGTGGGTCATCGGGGTGCTCCGGTCTGGTTGAGCCAGAGGTGGTGTACGTCGGCTCGGTGGGTGAGGTGGTCGGCTGCTGCTTGTCCGCCGATGACGGCTGCGGAGGCGACCCAGTCGGCGGTGGCGCCGGTGGCGGCGTGGACGGTGGCCTGGGTGATGTCGGAGGTGGCGGGGCGTCCGGTGCGGGGGTCGATGAGGTGGTGGGCGTCGGTGCCCCAGCGGCGTTTGGCGGTGCCGCTGGTGGCGACGCCGCCGTCGCGCACGTGCAGGGTTTCGCCGTGGGGTAGTGCGACGGGCCAGCCGTCGCCGTCGGGGCCGGGTCCGCGGCAGGCCACGTCTCCCCCGATGCTGGCGGCGCTGTTGGGGCCGAGCCAGGTGACGATGTCGTCGGCCCAGGCGCCTTTGGCGAGGGCGCCGATGTCGAGGCTGTGGCCGGGGGCCAGGCGGGCGGTGTGGCCGCGTAGTTCCAGGATGTCGGCCAGGGGTGGCACGGCCGTGACCGTGTCGGCCACCACGGAGGTCGCGGGGGTGCCGGTGGCCCAGGATCGGCGGTAGCCGGCGGCGAGGAGTTGGGGCAGTACGGCGATGTTGACCAGGCCGGTGCTGGCGGTGGCGACGGTGAGGGCGTGCCGCAGCATGGCGTGCAGTGGGTCGGAGATGGGGTGCCAGTGTCCGGCGGCGGCGTTGAGTGCGCTCAGTTCGCTGTCGGGGCGGAAGCGGGAGAAGCGGCGGTCCAGGGCGTGGAGTCGTCGTTGGACCTCGGTGAACGGGGTGGCCGGTGGTCCGTAGCTGGCCAGGGTCACCTGGCAGGTGAACATCTGGCTGGTGTGCTGATGCAGGGTGGGTCGCTGTCGGGCGGGTGCGAGGCTCATGCCGTCTCCCTTCACCACGTTTAACATGCTAAACATGATGATGTTTTAGCGGCAAGGGTCTGTCCGTACCCGCTTCACCCGCCCGACAGGCCGACTGGCCTGGGCTTCAGTCGCCCGTGACGGCCCGGCCCAGCACCTCCCGGGCGCTGCGGGCGACCGCCGCGTCGATCATCCGACCGTCGGCGGAGACCGCCACAGCGGAGCCGTCGCGTTCCGCGGCGGTCAACCGGTCGACGATGTCGCGGGCCGCGGCGACCTCCTCGGGCGTCGGCGAGAACACCCGGTTGACCACGGGCACCTGGGCGGGATGAATCGCGGTGCGACCGCGGTAACCCTGCCGCAGCAGCAGCCGGCTGGTGGCCTCCAGCCGCTCCGGGTCCCGCAGGGCCGTCTCCGTCGGGCCCACCGGCGGGGCGATCCGGGCCACCGCGCAGGCCAGCACGACCCGGGAGCGCAGCGGCCACAGTTCCATCTTGTCCGGGCCGGGTTGCAGGCACAGTTCGGCCGCCAGGTCGGCCTCGCCGAGGCCGAGGCGCACCACCCGGGGGGCGGCGGCCACGGCCTCGGCGCGCAGGACACCTTCTGCCGTCTCCAGCAGGGCGAACACCGCCAGCTGACCGGCCGGCAGATCGTGCTGCCGTTCGGCTTCGCCGAGCAGCCGGTGCACCTCGGTCACCGACTCGACGTCGGCCTTCGGCACGACCACACCGGTCAGGTGCGGCCCGGCCACCGCGGCGATGTCGGCGGCCGGGGTGTCGGCGTTGATGCGTACCCACCACTGGGGGCCGGCGGCCGGGTCGGTGAGGAACGCGCCGAGCGCGCTGCGGGCGGCGGCCTTGTGGGCCGCCGCGACCGCGTCTTCGAGGTCGAGGATGCAGGCGTCGGCGCCCCGGGTCGCGGCCCGCGCCAACTTGTCCGGCTGGTCCGCCGGCACGTACAGGTAGCTACGGGCGGCGGCCGGCGGTGTTCCCAGGGCGGTCACGGCCGGGTCGGCCGGGCCAGGTAGCGGCCGCGGGGCTGGCCGACCACGTTGCCGGCGCGCAGGATCTGCTCACCGCGCAGGAAGGTGTCGGTGACCTTCGCGGTCAACTCCATGCCCTCGAACGGGGTGTACTCCTGCGTCGACAGCGAGTCCTGCGCCCGCACCGTCCAGGTGTGGTTCGGGTCGACGAGGCAGAAGTCCGCGTCCAGCCCCTCGGCGATGGCGCCCTTGGTGGCCAACCCGAAACGCCGCGCGGGCGCCCACGAGGTCAGCTCGGCGACCCGACCGTAGGACAGGCCCCGCTTGACGCCTTCGCTGATCAGGCCGGGCAGCAGGTACTCGGCGCCACCGAAGCCGGACTTGGCGACGAAGATGTCGTCCTTCGGCTCACCGAACTTGACCTCGGCGCGGCAGCAGGCGTGGTCGCTGACCACCCAGTCGATCGCGCCGTCGAGCATGTGACCCCACAGGGCCTCGACGTCCTCGCGGGGCCGAAGCGGCGGGTTGACCTTGCCGCCGAGGCCGTAGGCGGTGTCGATGTCGGCCAGCAGGTGACCGATGGTCACCTCGCGGCGGAAGTCGACGTGCGGGAACGCCTGCGCCATCCGCAGCGCCGCGTCGACCGCCTTGGCGGAGGTCAGGTGCAGCAGGTTGATGGTGGGCAGGCCGGTCTCGTGGGCCAGGTAGGCGGCGATGGTGACCGCCAGGCCCTCGGAGTGCGGCGGCCGGGAAGCGCTGTAGGCGGCGAGCCCCTTGAGGCTGCCGTCCTCCTCGACCAGCCGGGTGTACGCCCGCATGATCTCCGCGGTCTCGCAGTGCAGCGACAGCGAGATCTCGTCGGCCAACTCCGGGAACTGTTCCCGGGCGGCCTGCACGCCCCGCATGACGAACTCGAAGTGGGCGTAGTCGTACCGGGCGTCCGGCGGGATCATCAGGAAGGAACTCTGGTCGGCCGAGCGGCCGTGCAGCCCGTGACCACCGTAGAACATGAAGATCTTGAACGAGGTGACGCCGTGGTCACGGATCAGCTCGGGGATCTCGTCGATGTGTTCGGTGGTCATCGGGGCCACGTGGAAGGCGAAGTCGACGTAGGACTTCTGGTCGGTGGCGCGGTGCACCTCGGGGAAGAACTCGCGGTACGGTCCACCGCGGTTGAGGTAGTACTGCCCGGTACGGATGTAGTTGAGCGCGGAGGTGACACCGCCCTGCGCGCAGGCGCGGCTCTCGGTGGCGGCGTCCTCGGCCAGCGGGTGGTAGATGCCCCAGTGCTGGTGGGCGTCGACGACACCCGGGAAGGCGAGCTTGCCGCCGGCGTCCACGACGGACTTCGCGCCGGTGGGGTCGAGGTGGGGCGCGAGGGCGGCGATCCGGCCGTCGCGGACACCGATGTCCAGCGCCGCCGGCTCGGCCTGGTCATGCCGCACCACTCGGACGTTTGTCACTACGAGATCGAAGGGTTCCACGATGTGCTCCTGAGGTTGGCGGGCCGCGAGGCCGGTGTCAGTCGACGTCGGTGCGGAGGTGGGTCAGTGGGCGCAGCAGGTCGCTGACGTCGGTGACGTCGGCGAGGCCGAGCACGGTGGACACCACCTGGTCGGCGGTCTCCGGGGCGATGCGCCCGGCGACGTTGTCCCGGAACTTCATCGCCAGTTCGGCGTCGGACAGCGGTCGTTGCGGGCCGCCGCGGTTGGCCAGGACCTCCTCGCGCCACGTACGGCCGTCGTCGGTGCGTACGGTCACGATGGCCGGGAACTGGTACGGGAAGATCTTGTTGCACTCGTCGTCGGGAACCACGTCGACGCGGGCCATCAGCGCCCGGCGCTGCGGGTCACGGGCCAACTCGTCGGTGAAGTCACCCAGGCCGAGGCCCAGTCCCCCACCGCCGAGCAGCCCGGCGACGATCGCGTACGGCCCGCTGAACTGCGCCTGGTAGCCGGTGTCGGGGGCCCGTTTGGTGGCGATCGGTTCCCCGATGGTGCGGATCACCGCTGCGGGTACCCGCAGTTCGATGTGGGTGATCCGGTCCACCGGCACGCCCCGGGCGCGCAGCGCCAGACCGGCGTCGATGGCGGCGTGGGTGAAGTGGTTGGCCGGGTACGGCTTGAAGAAGATGTCCGGCACCGACCAGCGTTCACCGAGTCCGTCGGTGATCTGGTCGTGGTCGGCTTCCCCGCGCAGGAAGGCGGTGTAGAAACCGAACCGGCCCTCCAGCACGGTGGGTGGCCCGGTGAAGCCGCGGCGGACCAGGTCGGCGGCGGTGACGGCGCTGTGCGCGGCCCAGCCGCAGTGCAGCCGCTTGACCGTGCCGCCGGTGCGGTTGGCCTCGATCAGCCCGGCGGCCATCGAGGCGGTCACCCCGAGCACGTCGGTGAGCTGCTTCTCGTCGAGTCCGAGCAGCATGCCGGCGGCGACGGCACCGCCCATCGCACCGCAGATGGAGGTGGCGTGCTGGCCGTGTTCGAAGAACACCGAGTTGTTCAGGACCGGGTCGAAACCGGCCATGCCCAGCCGTACGGTCGTCTCGATGCCGACCGCGACTGCGTTGGTCAGGGCGGTGCCGTCGGCGCCGGCGGCCTGCGCGGCGGCCAGGGCGGCCGGGACCACCGCGGCGCTGGGGTGCAGCACCGAGGGCAGGTGGGTGTCGTCGTAGTCCAGCGAGTGGGCGAGCACGCCGTTGCCGAACGCTGCCTGCGCGGCGGGTACCGCATCGGGGAGGCCGACGACGTGTGCCTGGCCGCGTCCACCCAGGTCGGCGACGTAGTCCAGGGCGGCGCGGCTGGTGGGCAGCCGGTGCGCGGCCACGCACAGCCCGAGGATGTCCAGGACGCGTTGGCGCACACTGGCGGCGAGCCGGTCGGGCAGAGCGGTGGCGCTGGTGCCGGCGGCGAAGGCGGCGAGGTGCTGGGCGAGGGTCTGCTCAGCCATTGGCGATCACCGCCAGCGGGCGCACCGGCGAGCCGGTGGCGCCGAAGATGGCCAGCGGCGAGAGCACGAACAGGAACTCGTGGACGGCGTCGGCGGCCAGTTCCTCAAGCGCCATCGTCTCGATGATGTAGACCCCGCGTTCGACGAGCAGCACCCGGTGCGCCGGGAGGACGCTGTGCCCGGCACCCGGCCGCAGGCACTCGAAGGCGATGGTGTCGGCGCCGACGGCGTGTGCGCCGGCGTCGGCGAGCCAGGTGGCGCCGGCCGCACCGACGCCCGGCACGCCGCTGGCGTGCCCGACGTAGCGGGTGCGGTCCTCGTGGTCGAACAGGCGTCCCCAGCCGCTGCGGATCAGCACCACGTCACCGGGGCGGACCGGGGTGCCCTGCCGTTGCGCCGCGGCCGACAGGTCCTGCGGGGTGATCTCGTATCCGGGCGGGCAGCCGTCAGGCTGACCCAGGGCCGCCGGGACGTCGAGCAGCACACCCCGGCGGAGGATCGGGGCGATGGTGTGCGCGCCCAGTTCGGCGAAGCGTCCACCGCGGCCGGCGACGGTGGCGTCGGAGCCGTCGACCAGCCGGCCGTCCTGGGAGACGTGGGCGAAGGCGTCGATGTGGGTGCCGACGTGGGTGCCCATGGTGATGATGTCGTTGGCGGCGGAACCACCGTCGGCGCGCACGTTGTCGCCGTGCCGGCGGGGCAGGGCGTGCCAGAACGGCGGGTGGTTCGGCGACTGCGGCATACCGATGGTCAGCCGGCGGCCCAGGTCGTAGGTCCGCACTCCGGCGCCGACGGCGGCCAGGAGCGCCTGCGTCCCGGTCACCGGGCTGGTTGCGGCGGTGGTGCTCGTTGTGGTCACGACAATCCTTACCTTCTGTGGTGGCGGCCGTCAGGCCACGATCTCCCGGGCGCGCAGCTCGGCGACGGCCTCGGGGGTGCAGCCGAGTTCGTTGACGAGGAGGTCGTCGGTGTCGGCCCCGAGGGGGCGACCGGTGAAGCGGATCCGGCCCGGGTTCTCCGACATGCGCCACATCACGTTGTGCATCAGCACCTCGCCGAGGTCGGCGTCGGGCACCTTGACCACCATCTCGGCGGCCTGGACGTGTTCGTCGGTGACGATGTCGCGGGCGGTGTAGACGGGTGCGACGGCCGCGCCGGCCTCTTCGAAGGCGCGCATGACCTCGTCGCGGGTGCGTTCGGCGATCCAGCCGCCCACGTAGTCGTCGAGCAGGTCGGCGTGCGCGGCGCGTTCACGTCCGGAGGCGAACCACGGTTCGTCGATGACCTCGGGGTGCCCGACGAGCCGCAGTACCCGTTCGGCGATGGTCTGGGCGCTTGTGGACACCGCGACCCAGTCGCCGTCCCTGGTGCGGTAGGTGTTGCGGGGGGCGTTGTTGGTGGACCGGTTGCCGTGCCGGTGGCCGATGACACCGAGCTGGTCGTAGACGGTGGGGCCGGGGCCGACCGCCGTCATGATCGGTTCGAGGAGGCTGAGGTCGACGACCTGGCCCTTGCCGCCGTTGCGGGTGCGGGCCCACAGCGCCACCATGGTGGCCGAGGAGGCGGCGATGCCGCAGATGCTGTCGGCCAGGCCGAACGCCGGCAGGGTGGGTGGGCCGTCGGCCTCGCCGGTCAGGTGGGCGAAGCCGCTCATCGCCTCGGCGAGGGTGCCGAAACCGGGCCGGTGCGCGTAGGGGCCCTTCTGGCCGAAGCCGGAGATGCGCACGACGACCAGGCCGGGGTTGAGCTCCTGGAGCTGTTGCGGGCTGATCCCCCACCGTTCCAGGGTGCCCGGGCGGAAGTTCTCGACCAGCACGTCGGCGGTGGCGGCGAGGCGACGCAGCAGGTCGGCGCCTTCCGGAGTGGACAGCTTCAGGCCGATCGTCCGCTTGTTGCGGGAGATCTCCTTCCACCACAGCGGAACGCCGTTCTTGGCGTGACCGTGGCCGCGCATGCTGTCCCCGGCGACGGGGTGTTCGACCTTGATGACGTCGGCACCGAAGTCGCCGAGGATCTGGCAGCACAGCGGGCCCGCCAGGATCGTCGAGGCGTCGATGACGCGGAGTCCGGTCAGCGGTCCGTCGTGCACTGGGCCTCCCCTATCCATTTCGTTCGCTTCAAGCGAACGGTGTTTCGCTCAGCAGAATAGTCCGCGATCAGGTACGGGGTCAACGCGGCCTCTCACCCCTGGCCCGGTCGACGCCAGGTCGACCGGCCCCGCAGCACCACCGCCGCGAGCAGCGCAGACACGGCGGCCACGAACGCGCCGGTACGTGCCGAGAACGTGTCACCCAGCCAGCCGTGCAGCATCGCCGCACCCGGCCGGATGCCGAGAAAACACATCGACCACAGGGCCATCACCCGGCCGCGTACCGCGTCGGCCAGGCCCTGCTGCATGGTGGCGTTGACGTCGCTGACCGCGAGCAGGTAACCGGCGCCACCGACGGCGATGCCGACGGTGGCGACCACCGGTCCGGGACTGACCGCCAGCACCACCATCCCGGCGCCCAGGGCGAGCACCCCCCACGCACCCGTACGGCCACTGCCCATCGTGCGGCGCAGCTTGCCGACCCAGCCGGCGATCAACGCCGAACCGATGCCGAAGAAGGTGATGAAGATGCCCACCAGCAGCTCACCGCCGCCGAAACCCTCGGCGAACAGCGGCGACAGCGTGTTGATCGGTTCCATCGCCAGCCCGATCAGGGCCACCGCCACCAGGCAGCGCAGCAACACCGGACGGCGACGCACATAGGCCAGGCCGTCGAAGACGCCGAGCCCGCCGCTGCGGCGGGCCCCCTCGGCGGGCCGGGGCAGCCGTACGCCGGCCAACGCCACCGCGAACACCAGGAAGCTGGCGGCGTTGACGGCGAACGCGGTACCGGCGCCCGCGACCGCGTAGGTGGCCGCACCGGCGACCGGGCCGATGGCGCGGGACAGGTTGAAGGTCAACGAGTGCAGGGCGATCGCCTGGGCGACGTCGGCGCGGCCGACGATGTTGGGCACCAGCGCCTGCGCGGCCGGACCGGTGACCGCCTGACCCACCCCGGACAGTCCGACGAAGGTGAGCAGCAGCCACGGGTTCAACGCGTCCAGGAACGCCAGCACCGCGAGCACGGCGGCGGCGGTACCGCCCAACGTCTGCCCCACGATGATCAGCAGCCGCCGGTCGGCCCGGTCGGCCACCGCCCCGATCACCGGGGCGAGGACCAACTGCATGGCGAACTGCAGGGCGGTGACCAGACCCACCATGAACGCCGAACGGGTCAGCGCGAAGATGGTCAGGATCGCCGCGACGTTCTGGAACCACGTACCGGTGTTGGACGCCAGCGACCCGAAGAAGTACGGACCGAAGCGGCGGTCCCGCAGCAACGCGAGACCGCCGCGTCCCACCTCGTCGTCGGCTGGCACGTCGGCCGGTGCATCGGCCGGGCGGTCAGCCTGACGCACCAGCGCCTCCCATTCCGTACCCCTGCGGGATACCGCCGGCCAGCGAGGTCCACACCGACTTGGGGCGCAGGTAGAGCCGGGCCGCCTCGGTGCCGTTCTCCCGGCCGTAACCGGACAGGCCGACCCCACCGAACGGCACCAGGTCCGACAACACCCGGTACGTGTTGATCCACACCGTGCCGGCGCGTACCTGCCCGGCGAAACGGTGCGCCCGGGCGATGTCGGCGGTCCAGACACCGGCGGCGAGACCGAACTGGGTGTCGTCGGCCAGCCGCAGCGCCTCGGCGTCGTCGCGGAACGACGACACCGCCAGCACCGGCCCGAAGACCTCCTCGCGCAACACGCGGGCGCCCTCGTCGAGCCGGTCGAACACCGTCGGCGGCACGTAGAAGCCGTCCCGCAGCCGCTCGTCGTCGGGCAGCGCGGCCTGCGCGACCAGCCGGCCGGCGCCGCGGGTCTCGGCGATGAACGCCGCCGTCTTGTCCCGCTGCGCCGCGGTGATCTGCGGGCCGAGGTCGGTCCGCTCGTCGAACGGGTCACCCACCTGCAACGTGCGCACCCGCGCGGCCACCCGGTCGAGGACCTCGTCGTAGATGGACTCGTGCAACACCAGCCGCGAACCGGCGATGCACATCTGACCGCAGGAGGCGAATACCCCCAGCACCACGGCGTCGACCGCCCGGTCCAGGTCGGCGTCGGGGAAGACGACCTGCGGCGACTTGCCGCCCAACTCCAACGCGATCGGGGTCAGGTTCTCCGCCGCCGCGCGGGCGATCGCCTTTCCGGTGTCGTGGTGCCCGGTGAACACGATCAGGTCGACGCCCGGATGCGACACCAGTGTCGCACCGGTCTCCCGGCCGCCCGGCAGCACCTGCACCAACCCCTGCGGAATGCCCGCCTCGGCCAGCAGCTCACCCAACCGCAGGGCGGTCAACGGCGTCTCCTCGGCCGGCTTGAGCAGACAGGCGTTGCCGAAGGCGAGCGCCGGGGCGATCTTCTTGGCGGCGAAGAAGAACGGCACGTTCCACGGGATGACCCCGGCGACCACACCGTGCGGCTCCGGCACCGTGTACGTGTGGTACTCGGGCCCGACCGGGATGGTCTCCCCGCGTACCTGCTCCGCCCAGCCCGCGTAGTAGCGGAAGCTGCCGGCCGCCCGACGTACCTCACGCCGGGTGTCGCTGAGGATCTTGCCGGTGTTGCGGGTCTCGGTCTCGGCCAGGTCGTCGACCTGGGCCTCGATGAGGTCGGCGATCGCGTGCAGAACCCGCGCCCGCTCACTGCCGGTACGCCGGGCCCAGGCCGGCTGGGCGGCGCGGGCTGCCCGGACGGCGGCGTCCACGTCGGCCGGCGCGGTCGGTGCGACGCGGGCCAGGACCTGCGCGTCGATGGGCGAGACGACATCAACCATCGGTGTTCCCTTCGTCAGCCGGGGTGCGCGCCCGGCGTCCCGGATCCATCGACCCGGTGAGGTGTTCGGGCACCCAGACGTCCAGCACGGCCGGCACCCGGTCACGCTCGACGGCGGTGCGGGCCCGGTCCAGGGCGGCGGCCAGGTCGGCCGCGGCGACCACCCGTTCGCCGTAGCAGCCCTGGGATCGGGCGTGGGCCGCGAAGTCCGGCGACGGGGTGAGGTGGCCGCCGAGCACGGTGGGTTCGGTGACCGCCAGACCGCCCGGGTAGTGCGCGGCAAGCGTGGTCGTGCCGGTGCGGTAGCCGCCGTTGTTGACCACCACGGTGACCACCGGGGCGTCGCACTGCTGCTGCAACCACAGGCACGAGTCCGGGGAGCCGAACAGGTACGAGCCGTCCCCGGTCACCGCCACCGCGTGCGCGCCGCCGGCGGCGATGCTGGCGCCGGTCGCCGCCGCCACCGACCAGCCGAGGCTGGACCCGCCCTTCTCGAACAGGGTGCCCGGCTTCGTCCGGCTGACCGTGGCGGTGTCGAACACCTCCCAGGTCAGCAGGTCGTCGGGGCGCAGATGCCGGTCCAGCGCCGCGGCGATCAGAGCCGGAGTGGGTACGCCGCTCGCCGCCGCCCCGCCGTCGGTCGCCCGCCGCGCCCTGGCAGCGGGCGGGTGTTGCCGGCGTCGCCGGATGCTGTCGGCGTCACCCGGACCGGCCGAGCCCACCTCGGCGAGCACCGCGGCCAGGAACGCCGCCGGATCGGCGGTGGTACGGGCGTCGGCACGCAGTTCGTAGAGCGGTACCCGGCTCTCGATCGGGTCGGGTCCCACCCAGCCGATCCACGCGTCGTCGCGCGGCCGTTCCACGGCGGGCATCCACGGCACCGGATGGTCCAGCACGACGATGACGTCGAACTGGTCCAGCGGATCGGTGGTGTGCCACGGGTTGTCGTCCGGCAGGTTCATCCGGTAGCGGGAGGCGCGCACCTGCACACCGAGGGTGTCGGCCAGGTCGGCCAGCAGCGCGACGGCCTGCGGGTTCACGCCGACCCGGTCGGTGACGACGACCGGCCGCCGGGCGGTGGTCAGTCGGCGGGCCACCTCGCTGACCACGTCGGGGTCGCCGGGGCCGAGCCGCGGAATGCCGAGCCTCTGGGCGCTGGGAGTCGGGCCGTCGGCCGGCACCGGGTGCCGGCCCACCTCCTCGGGCATCGCCAGGTAGACGGGGCCGGGTCGGGGGGCGAGCGCGACCTGCAGGCCGCGCGCCACCACCAGGCCGGCGTCGTCGAGGGCGGACAGCTTGTAGTCCCACTTGACGTACTGCCGGACGATCGAGCCCTGGTCCCAGCGCTGCTGCTTCCAGAACACCGGTGAGGTGCGTGCCTCGGCGCGGGTGGGCGGATAACCCGACATGATCATGATGGGGTGGTCGCCCCACATCGCGTTGTGGATGGCGCCGCCGTGGTGCAGCAGACCGAGGTCGGCGTGGGCCGCGGTCATGGCGGGTCGCCCGGTGACCATGGTTTCGCCCATCGCGGCGGTGAGCGCCACGTGCTCGTGCGGGCAGGTGATGAGTTCCGGGGTCGGCCGGCCGTGGTAGCGGGCCTGCGCGTTGGCTTCCTGGAACGACGTCAGCTCGGAACCGCTGTTGAACCACAGCCGCTGCACGCCGCTGGCCGCCGCCGCTGCCAGCACCGCCGCCGCGGCGCTGGCAGCGGCCGGGCCGCTGGTCACAGGTTCCTCGCGCGATCGAGGTAGTCCTTGTAGATCAGCTTCTCGATCGGTGCCGCGGACTTGACCAGGCCGGCCTTGATCAGGCTCTCCTGGCCGGACAGCCAGGTCTGCTCGTTCATCTGCAGGACCTTGTCCGGGCCGGCGGCCAGCCAGCTCTCCACCAGCAGCGGCAGCTCGGCGCGGGCCTGGGCCGGGTTGGCCTCCGGGTTGTACTTGCGCAGGTCTTCGATGACCTGGTCCCAGTTCTCTTCCTTGCTGGCGTACTCGATGGCCTTGAGCACACCGGCGAGGAACTTCACCGGCATCTCGCTGTCCGACTCGATCATCTTGAGGCTGGTGTTGTACGAGTCCGACGGCATCGGGGCGAAGTCGTCGGTGCTGAAGAAGACGACCTCGCCGATGTCCTTCTGGATGGTGGCGCGGTCGGTGTTGACGCAGATCCAGGCGTCGACCTCGCCCTTGCGGGCCAGCTCGTACGCGGCGGTGCCGACACCGGTGACCGGACGCTTCACCGTCTTCGGGTCGACGCCGGCGTTGATCAGCATGACGTCGAGCAGGTTCTCGGTGGCGCCACCGGTGGAGACGATGCCGCAGGTGCGCCCGGCCAGCTGGGCCGGGTTGCGGATCGCCTTGTCGGGCATGGAGACGACCTCGAACTGCGACTTCTGCCGCAGGCTGGCGATGCTGACCAGCGGGGCCTGCTCGTTGGCCACCGCGATGACCGCGTTGATGCCGTTGGCCCGGGTCAGGTCGGCCGAGCCACCGAGCACCGCCTGGATGGCGGTGGCGGTGCCCTGGCCACCCTTGATCTCCATATCCAGGCCGTACTCGGCGAAGTAGCCGCGCTCCTTGGCGACCATGGTCTCCACGTAGCTCAGCGTCAGGCTGGACGCGGCCATGTACGTGCCGGAGATGCTGCCGTCGGCGTTGACCTTGTTGTCGTCGCTGCCGCAGCCGCTGAGCAGCAGGGTCATGCCGCCGGCGCTGGGCAGCAGCAGCCCTGCGGTGGCGCCGAGCCGGAGGAACGAGCGCCGCGAGACCGGCGCGCCGATGGAACGGTCATTTTTCACGAGAAGCTCCCGGTGCCGAGGAAGTTGCTGGTTGGGGGGTGAGGGGGATGAAGGCAAGGAGAGGTCCGCCCGCGCCGCGTCGCGGCGCCGACCGTGGATCTGCGTGGGGGTGAGAGAGGGTACGGCCCGTCAGGGCGTGCGTCGCGGCTGCACCGACTCGTGCCAGGGAATCAGCAGGCGACGGGCGCCGGTGACGATGCTGTAGAGGGTGAAGCCGAACAACGCCATGATCAGGATCGCGCCGAACAGCTTGTCGACCTGGAGGCCGTTCTGCAGGTTGACCGCGTACCGGCCGAGACCCTTGTCGCCGCCGAGGTACTCACCGACGATCGCGCCGATGGTGGCCTGCACGACCGCCAGTTCCATGCCGGCCAGGATGAAGGGCATCGTGTACGGCAGGTCGGCGCGCCAGAACCGCTCCCAGCGCGACGCCTTCAACGTCGTCATCAGGTCGTGCATGGAGCCGGGCACCGAGCGGATGCCGAACGAGGTGTTGATCAGCAGCGGGAAGAAGGCCAGCAGGGCCGCCATGACCACCTTGGACGACGGACCGAAGCCGAGCCAGAGGATGAACAGCGGCACCAGCGCGACCTTCGGCACCACCTGGGTGCCGACGATGAACGGCCGGGCGATCCGGTCGAACAGCGGTGACTTGCCGATCAGCAGGCCGAGTCCGACGCCCAGCACGATCGCCAGCGCCAGGCCCATCATGACCTCGTAGAAGGTCGTCCAGATGTGGGTCTGCCACACGAACGGGTCGGTGATCTGCTCGATGAACGAGCTGAACACCGCCTCCGGTGGCGGCAGCACGAACCGGGACAGGTCCGTGATCTCGACGTAGAGCTTCCAGGCCAGCAGGAACAACGCGATCAGCAGTGGGCTGGTGTAGAAGGACAGCCAGCGGTTGTTGCGCAGTCGCTGCGACCAGGTCGGTGGCGGGGGCCGCAGGAGCTGTCCGGAGGGCGATGTCGGCGCCGAGGGGCGCTGGTCTGTAGTGGTCACGTGCGACACCTCGAGTACGGGTCAGGCCGAGACGGCGGGTCGGGCTTCGGTGTCCTGCACCTCGCCGATCTGACGACGCAGTTCGGCGGTGAGGTGGCGGAACTCGGCGGACTCGGTCATGTCGATGGTCCGCGGCCGGGGCAGCGTCACCTCGGTGATGGAGTGGATGTGGCCGGGCTTGGTCCCCAGCATCACGATCCGGTCGGCCAGGAACACCGCCTCGGAGACGGAGTGGGTCACGAAGACGACCGTCTTGCGGTTCTCCAGCCAGATGCGCTGCAACTCCACGTTCATCATGTCGCGGGTCTGCGCGTCCAGGGCGCCGAAGGGTTCGTCCATCAGCAACACCTGCGGGTCGTGCGCGAGCGCACGGGCGATGGAGACCCGCTGCCGCATGCCGCCGGAGAGTTGGTGCGGGAGCTTGTTCTCCGCCTCGGGCAGCCCGACGAGGGTCAGCATCTCGCGGACCTTCTCGGTGCGCTCCCGCCGACCCATGCCGGCCATCTCCAGCGGCAGGGCGACGTTGGCGCCGGTCGTGCGCCACGGCATCAGCGTCGCCTCCTGGAAGACGAAGCCCAGCGGCCGGTCGGCGCGCTCCGGTCGGTCGCCGTGGTCGAGGCGGACCCGCCCGACGGTGGGGCTCTCCAACTGACCGATGATCCGTAGCAGGGTGGTCTTGCCGCAGCCGGAGGGGCCGAGCAGCACGACGAACTCGCCGTCGGCGATGTCGAGCGAGACGTCGCTCAGCGCGAGCATCGACTGCCCGCCAGCGCCGGCGAAAACCTTGCTGACGCCCTCCACTTTGATCGCACTCATGGCCACCCCTGTCGCCCGCCGGGCTCGCGATTATCGCGAGATTGTTCGCTTGTGCAGTACGCCGTTCTGTTGGTGCGAACGTAAGCTATGTTCGGCGGCAAGGTCAATGGTCCGGGGGGCCTGACTCGGCGCCACTGGTTCCATACCAATCCCCCAAGTCGGGAGTTAATGCCATGAAACATCCGGCGCAACGCACTGCGGTGCTGGTCATCGACATGCAGAACGACTTCTGCTCCCCCGCCGGCGCGATGGCGGCCCTCGGCGCCGACGTGCAGGTCAACGCCACTCTGGCCGGTCGGCTGCCGAATTTCCTTGACCGCGCACGCGACGCCGGCTGCCTGGTCGTCTGGGTGCGGCAGGCCGCCCACGAACAGCTCGTCTCACCGGCCCGGCGGGCGCGGGCCGAGGCGATGGGACGCAGCCCGCTCAGCGTCTGCGCCGCGGGCTCCTGGGGTGCCGAACTCGCCGACGGGCTGCGGCCCGAGCCGGGCGACTGTCACCTGGAGAAGACCCGCTACAGCGCCTTCGTCGGCACACCCCTGCACAACCTGCTGCGCGCGAACGGACGCGACCACGTGGTGGTGGTCGGGACGGCAGCCAACGTCTGCGTGGACTCCACCATCCGGGACGCGTACATGGCCGACCTGGCCACCACGATGCCGACCGACCTGGTCGGCTGGACCCGCGCGGACCTCGCCGAGGCGGCGATCCGCAACCTCGGGTTCTACTTCTGCGAGACCACGACCTCGGCCGAGCTGCTCTCGGACTGGTCCGCGGCGGGCCTTGCCGCCTGACGGCGCGTCACGCGCCTGCGGTCGCCCTGCTCCGGCTCCGCCGGGGCACCGGCGGCGGCCGGCTGGTAGCCCAGCTCCGCGCTGACCTGGCGGGCCGCATCGGCCACCAGGTCGCCGTACTCGGCCAGCAGGCGCGGCGAGAAGCGGTTCTGGGGCCCGCACAGCGACAACGAACCGTAGACCTCACCCGAGGCGAGGCGGATCGCCGCCGCCACGCTCGCCGCACCGGCCTGCCGCTCACCCTGGCTGACCGCGTAGCCCTGCTCACGGACCTGCCGCAGGTCGGCCCAGAGTTGCTCCACCGAGGTGATGGTGGCCGGCGTGAGCGCCACCAACTCGTGGTCGGCGAGATACTCGGCCACCTCGGCGTCGGGCAGCGCCGCCAGGATCGCCTTGGACGACGACCCGGCGAGCAACGAATGTCGGGAACCGAGCGTGACCGACATCCGGATCTCGTGCGGCGAGAGCACCTGGTCGGTGTAGACCCGTACCCAGCCCTGCCGCATCGACAGGGTCGCGGTCTCCCCGGTGGCCTCCGTCAACCGGCGCATGTGGCGGTTGGTGACGGCCTGGACGTCGATGGCGCGCAGCGCGGCCAGACCGACCGCCAGGGCACCGGCCCCCAACCGGTACCGCCGGGTGCCTTCGTCGAAGGTGACGAACTGGTTGGCGGTCAGTTCCTTGAGGATGCGGTGGGCCACCGCCTTCGGCAGATCCAGCTCACGCGCGACAGTGGACACTCCGACCATGTCCGGGCTGCGTTCGGCGAGCAGGTCGATCACGGCCAACGCGCGACCGAGGCCGCTTGTCGTGTAGCGGTGACCGTCCGCTGGTTCAATCACCGGCACCGCTGATCCCCCATTCGGCCCTGACTGTGCTGACACCTGCCGTACGACGGCGGCGGCCCGTCCGGGCCGCCGCGAGCGCCCGGCGTCTAGTGCTGGATGCCGAGCATACTGACACGACGTAGATACTCTTTGGCGTCCTTGGGATTTTCGGCGAGCGTCCGCAGGCGGATCAACCGTTCGCGGCGGCCGGCCAGTTCGACGCCGTCGGCCGAGGTGCGGTTCTCCGTCGTGGTCGGCTGGACGAACTGCTCGGCGATCGACCGGCGGCGTTGCGCGTACGCCGCGGTGGCCGCGTCCTGGTCGGGTTCGGCCAGGGCGGCGGCGACCGCCACCGCGTCGTGGATCCCGGAGTTCAGTCCCATCCCGCCGGTGGTGCTGCTCAGGTGGGCGGCGTCGCCGGCCAGCAGCACCCGACCGATCCGGAAGGAGGCCGCCAGCCGCTGATGGCTGCGGTACATCTGGTGCTGGCTCAGCGGCAGCTCACCGGCGTCCGGCCGATCACCCAGCAGCAGCGCGACGGCGGCCAGGAAGTCCGGGTGGGTGCCCGACGGCGGCTCGTCGTCGACCCCGGTCCCGGTCGACAGCGCCGCCCGCCAGATGTCCGGGGTCCGGATCAGCGAGAAGCGGCCCCGGGGGCCGGACCAGTAGCCGACCGCGCCGAGGTCGGGCACCGCGTCCTCGAACCGGAACGGGGTGGCCACGACCAGACTCATCGTCGGGTACGTGAAGCCGGGGAACGGCACCTCCAGCAGCTTGCGGGCGGTGCTGTGCGCGCCGTCGGCGGCAACCACCCAACGGCAGGTCACCGCGGTGCGGGTGCCGTCCATGGCGACGTCCAGGGTGACCTGGGTGTCGTCCTGGCGCAGCCCGACCACCTCGTGTCCGAACCGGATGTCCACGTTCGGGTCCTGCGCGACGGCCTGGCGCAGCAGCCGGACCAGCTTGTACTGCTCGAACTGCAGACGGAACGGGTAACGGGTCTCGCCTTCCAGCAGTTCGTAGGGAAAGCGGGCCGTCTCGGTCAGCTCCAGGTCGCGGTAGTCCAGCCGGTGCACCCGGACCGCTTCGGCGAGCATCGGCGCGGCCAGATCCAGCTCGTCGAGCAGCTCGGTGGTCGGCGGGTGGACGGTCGAGCCCCGCCACTCCGACTGCACCTCGTCCTGACCGCGTTCCAGGACGATCACCGGGATGTCGCGTCGGGCCAGGGCCAGAGCCGTCACCATGCCGACGGGTCCGCCGCCGAGGACGACGACAGGTGCTTGTACGGGGTGGCTGGGTGACGCCACGTTCACTCCTTCCCGCCGGCGATGTCGCCGACGACTCCGGTCATCGAGGTGTGCGCCACGAGCGCGGCCAACTGCCGCAGCGCCGGGCTCGGCGACTCGCCCGCCAGGTCGGTCGCGCCGGCGGTCTCCAGCAGCTGCCAGGCGCCGGCCAGGTTCGACGAGAGCACCGGCACGGGCGCGGTCGGCAGGACCTCGTCGAGCACGTCCAGGCTGGGCGCGCCGGTGCCGGTCAACAGCACCGCATGCCCGGGCGGGAACCCGTCGGCCTGCAGCACCTGCCGGACGGTGTCGCGCACGGTGGTCGAGGTCAGGTCGTAGATGGCGCCCGTGCCGGGCACCCGCACCGGCGCACCGACCGTACGGCCGGTGGTGCGCCAGAACGCCGCCGCCTGTTCGGTGAGCCAGTCCGGGTACGGCGAGACCAGGGTCAGCGAGCGTACGCCGAGTCGGTCGAGCAGCTGCCGTACCGCGCTCGCGGCACCGAACACCGGCGCGCCGAGTCGCTGCGTCGCCGCGTCGTCGGTGCGGTGCGCGTCGGTGTGCCCCGGCCGGTAGTAGCAGCCGGTGCAGGCGACGTAGGTGGCCGCCAGGTCCAGTCCGTGCAGGGTGGCGGCGGTCTCGGGCAGCAGTTCGGCGTACCGGTCCAGCCGCTGTGCCAGCGGGCCGTCCACGACCGGCAGGCGCGCCACGTGGTAGCGGACGCGCAGCGGCAGCAGCCGGCGCAGCTCAGGCTCCACCGTCGGGTTGGCCGGTGGGACGATGATGCCCAGTGCTTTCTCCATCACCCACACCTACCAAATCGTTCGACTGAGCCGTACGCCGTTCTACGTACTGGAACGATAGGGGCTGGGGTGGGATCGGGTCAACCCGTTCGTGACCGCTCCCGTAGCGGCCGATGACACGGCGCGACCAGGCAGGACGTGCTGAACCGGTCCGGGTCAGAGGCCGCCACCGACGCGCAGGACGGCGCCGGTGGTGTAGGAGGCGTCCGGGCTCAACAGCCAGGCGACGGCGGCGGCGACCTCGTCGGGTTCGCCGGGGCGGCCCAGCGGAATGCGGGCGGCGGCGCGGTCGGGCCGGTCCGGTTGGCCGGACAGGGCGTGGATGTCGGTGCGGATGATGCCGGGGGCGACGGCGTTGACCCGGATGCCCCGGGGTGCGAGTTCCTTGGCCAGGCCAATGGTCAGGGCGTCGGTGGCGGCCTTGACGGCGGCGTAGTGCACGTACTCCCCGGGGCTGCCGAGGGTGGCGGCGACGGAGGAGATGTTGACGATGGCCGCGCCATCGGTCATCCGGTGCGCGGCCTGTTGGGCGCAGAGCACGTAGCCGACGAGGTTGACGTCGACGACCTCCCGCAGGTCGTCGACGCGCAGGTCGGTGAAGGGGCCGATCGGGCTGGTGATGCCGGCGTTGTTGACCAGCCCGGTGACGGGGCCGAGCGCGGCGGCGGCGTCGAACAGGGCGCTGACCTGGTCGGGGTCGCGGGTGTCGGCGGGTACGGCGACGACGCGTACGCCGGTGGCGCGCAGTTCGGTGGCGACGGCCTCGGCGGTGGCGTGGTCGCGGCGGTAGCCGAGGGCGAGATGGTGGCCGGCGGCGGCGAGGCGTCGGGCGGTGGCGGCCCCGATGCCACGGCTGCCGCCGGTGATGACGGTGACCGGTGGTGTCATTGACTGTCTCCCCTGTCCCGACCGGTGGCGGCGACGTTACCGTGACGGTCGATGCGGTGGGCAGCGTGATGTGGCGCAGCACACGACCGGGTGCATCACCGATTCGTGAGTCGATGCCGGCACCCGGCACCCGGCACCCGGCACCCGGCGGCCGGGTGGCCACGCGTGCGGCCCGGGCGTGGGGGCTGATCTTCGGGTTGTCGGCGGCGACTGGTATCAAGGCAGGCGATTGAACACGTGTACGAGGGAGAGGTCGTGTGATGGGTGCCGCTGACCAGGGTTTGTCCGATGACGAGGTTCGTGGCATCCGGGAGGCGCTGGCCGCGGGCCGTAAGCCGAAGGTGGTGTTCACGGCGGCGGCGGGTCAGATCGCCGGGCAGTTGGGTCAGGTCGTCGAGTTGACCGATCCGTCGGTGTCCGACGAGTTCGTGGTGGTGCGCTTCGGGCGCGACGAGTTGCCCTTCTCCCCCGCAGATGTGGCGATGGCGCCGCGAGGTGCGGGTCGCCGACCGGCCGAGTCGAAGGTGGAGGCTGCCCCGGCCGAGCCGGTGGCCGCGGAGCCGGAGTTCGTGTTGGACCAGGTGCCGCAGCCGCGTCGGGAGGAGCCGAAGGTGCGGGAGGAGTCGAAGGTGGAGGCAGCGGAGGCGAAGCCGGCCCGGCGGGCGGTGAAGGCGGCGAAGCCGAAGGGCCCGGCAGGGTTGACGGTGACGTTGGCGTACGCCGAGGGCGAGTGGACGGTGGCCGCCCAGCAGGGCGCGAAGGCGTTGGCGAAGCCGTACGTGGTGAAGCCGGCGGAGGCGCTGCGGATGGTGGCCCTGGTGGACGTGCCGGGGGTGCACGAGGCGGTGGAGCAGATCCTGGCGGCGGAACGCGCCGAGGCCGAACGGCAGGCGGAGAAGCTGCGGGCCGAGCTGGCCGAGATCGAGGCCCGGCTGGCGGAGTTGCGCGAGGCCAGCTGACCGGAGTCGGTGCCGTGGGGTCCGGGGTCGACGCCCCGGGCCCCACGCTCGTTTGTCAGAAGGAGTCGAGGGCCTGGGCGGGTGGGCCGGCGGCGAGCAGGTCCAGAGCGCCGGGGTCGGGTGTGCGGTGCTGCAGGAGGCCGGCTTCGGCGAGGGTGCGGGCGGTGGCGGTGGCCGTGTAGAGGCGGGCGAACCCCCGTACGGTCAGGTGCAGGTCGGTGTCGCTGCTGCTGCGGCGCAGCTGGGCCTGGCCGTCGGCGACGGTGAGCTGCCAGGTGCCGGTGTTCCAGTCGGCGAGTTCGTCGGTGAGGCTGAAGGTGACCTGTCCGCGGACGTGGGCGGGCCAGCCGCGGGCCTCGACGGCGCGGACGATGTCGACGGGACGGTGCATCCAGGTGTCGCGTTCGTGTTCGCTGGCGCGTTCGAGGGGCAGGTGCGCGCTGATCGCGTCGCCGGTCAGTGGCGTGAGCCGCACCGTGGGGGTGACGCTGTGCCAGCTGGCGAGGACGCCGATGAGGGCGCGGGCGGCGTCGGCGGTGGTGGCGAGGGCGTCCTCGACGGTCAGTACGGCGTCGGGGCCGTAGCCACGGCCACGGTTCCAGCCGGCGTAGCCGACCAGGGTGCCGTCGTGTTCGACGAGGGTGAGCCCGTCGTAGGGCAGTTCGTCGCCGGCGGCGAACCGGGGGTGGGTGCGGGTGAGCAGGCCGTTGCGGTGTGCGGCGACGCGGCGGTACAGGTCGACGGTGGCCGGCAGGTCGGCGGGGGTGCCGGCGCGTACGACGAGGTGCGGTGCCGGCCGGTGTCGGGGCAGCGCGGTGGTGGGCAGGTCGAGGGTGCGCAGGTGTCCCGTGACGTCCCAGCCGAGGGCGCGGTAGGGGCCGCTGGTGGTGGCGAAGAGGGTGCTGACGGCGGCGCCGCGTTCGTGGGCGCCCCGCAGCAGGGCGCGCAGCAGTGCTCGGGCGATGCCGGTGCCGCGTGCCTCGGGGGCGATGGCGACCCCGGCGACGTCGGCGGCGGGCACGGCCCGGCCGGTCCACCACTGCTCGTCGTGCAGGTCGACGGCCTTGCCGACAAGGGTGCCGGCCGGGTCGAGGGCGCCGTAGCTGGTGCGTCCGGCGGGTGCAGCGGCGGGCTGCGGGGGTGGCTGCGGGTCGGAGCCGAAGGTGAGTCGGCCCAACTGCCAGGCGGCGGGCAGGTCGTCTGCGGTGAGTTCGCGGATGGTCAGTTGCACGGCCTGACGATAGTGACGTCCGGTCAGCCGGTGCGGGTGCTCGGTTGGTGGCGGACCGGGAAGTTGACCGAGTTGGCGATGAAGCAGACGTGGTGGGCGCCGTCGTGCAGCGCGGTGGCGGCCTCGACGGTGTCCGGGTCGGCGACGGTGACCTCCGGGTGCAGGACGACCTCGGTGAAGCGTCCGCTGCCGGTGTTGTCGGTGGTCATGGTGCCGGTGGCGTGGTCGACGTAGTCGGTGACGACGATGCCGTTGTCGGCGCACAGGTGCAGGTAGGCGAGCATGTGGCACTGGGACAGGGCGGCGAGCAGGAGTTCTTCCGGGTTCCAGCGGGTCGGGTCGCCGCGGAAGGTGGGGTCGGAGCTGCCGGGGATGACCGGGTGACCGTCGGCGGTGACGTCGTGGTCGCGGCGGTAGTCGCGGTAGCCGCTGGTGCCGGTGCCGAGGTTGCCGGTCCAGGTGACGGTGGTGGCGTAGGTGTGGGTGTGCAGGCGC
The DNA here is from genome assembly GCF_002879555.1 of Verrucosispora sp. ts21. Taxonomy (NCBI): domain Bacteria; kingdom Bacillati; phylum Actinomycetota; class Actinomycetes; order Micromonosporales; family Micromonosporaceae; genus Micromonospora; species Verrucosispora sp. ts21. The sequence continues at coordinate 63,384 of NZ_PNOZ01000003.1, forward strand.
GGCATGGTCAGTCTCTCGGTTCCTGGTGGTGAGTGAGCAGGCGGCGCAGGAGGCGGACGAGTTCGTGGCGCTCGGTGGGGTCGAGGGGGGCGAGCAGGGTCTCCTGGGCGGCGTCGAGGGTGTGTTGCAGGTGGGTGAGTTCGCGGCGGCCGGCGGGGGTGATGTGGATGATGTTGCGCCGCCGGTCGGCCGGGTCCGGTTGGCGCTGGACGAGGTCGCGGTCGCCGAGGTCGTTGATGGTGGCGACGATGTCGCTGCGGTCGATGCCGCTGTGTCGGCTGAGGTCGGCCTGGCTGGCGGGGCCGGTGTCGGCGAGGGTGGCGAGGACGCGGTAGTGGTAGCCGCGGGCGTGGCGGGTGCCGAGCGCGGTGCTGACGATGCGGCTGGCGTGGGCGGCGGTCTGGGTGAGCAGCCAGCTGGGGGTGGTGCTCAGTTGGCTGGGTACGCCGGTGGGCTGCATGCCGTGGACTCTACCGCTAATCGTTGGTCGCACCCACGATCGGTGTTACGTTGGTCGGGCCAACATTGGCTGCGCCAACGAATGGAGTCGGTCATGTCCGTCACCCTCAACGGTCAGTTGCTCGGTCGTACCCACTACGCCACCCGGGCGGTGCTGGAGCGGGAGTTGACCGCGCTCGGGCTGACCTTCGCCCAGTCGTTGCTGCTCACCGCCGTCGCCGCCGCACACGGCCCGATCCCGGGCGACCAAGCCGTGCGGCGGCTGGTCGACGGACTGAAGGTCGACCTGGCGACCGCGCGCGGCGTACTGGCCGAACTGGTCGACGCGGCACTGGTGTCCGCCGACGCTGACCACGTCACGATCACCGAGCGGGGCCGGTCGGTCCAGAGCCGGGCGGCGGCCGCCGGTGCGGCGATCGGCGCCCGGCTCTGGACCGACCTGTCGGTTGACGACGTGGCCGCGACGGCGCGGGTGTTGGAGACGGTGCGGCAACGCGCCGAGGCGGCGCTGGCCGCGCACTGACCCCGGCGGTCAGTGCTGCGGGATGTGGGCGACGCCGATGCGCTTGCGGAACACCCAGTAGGTCCAGCCCTGGTAGGCCAGCACGATCGGGGTGAAGATCACCGCCACCCAGGTCATGATCTTCAGGGTGTAGGGGGTGGAGGCGGCGTTGACGGCGGTCAGCGTGCCGGCCGGGTCCAGCGTCGAGGGCAGCACGTTGGGGAACAGCGCGGCGAACAGGGTGGCCACGGCCAGCGCGATGGCCACCGCGGTGCCGGTGAAGGCCCAGCCTTCGCGGCGTACCTTGGCGGCGGCGAGACCACCGAGCAGGGCCAGCGCCGCGCCGACGGCGAAGACGACGGCGGCCGTGCTGGAGCGGATGGTCAGGGTCCAGCTGAGGAAGGCCACGGCGAGCACGGCGGTGCCGACCCCGAGGCGTACGGCCAGGGCGGCGGCGCGGTTCCGGATGTCGCCGACGGTCTTGAGGGCGATGAACACCGCGCCGTGCGTGAGGAACAGGGCCGCGGTGGTGGCGCCACCGAGCAGGGCGTACGGGTTGAGCAGGTTGAACAGGCCGCCGGCGTACTCGTGGTCGGCGGTCAGGGGTACGCCGCGCAGGATGTTGGCGAACGCGACGCCCCACAGGATGGCCGGGATGAGCGAGCCGAAGAAGATGGCGGCGTCCCAGCGTCGTTTCCAGGAGGCCTCCGGGCGCTTGTGGCGGTACTCGAAGGCGACCCCACGCACGATCAGGGCCAGCAGGATGAGCAGCAACGGCAGGTAGAAGCCGGAGAAGAGGGTGGCGTACCACTCGGGGAAGGCGGCGAACATGGCGCCGCCGGCGGTGATCAGCCAGACCTCGTTGCCGTCCCAGACCGGCCCGATCGTGTTGATCATGACGCGGCGTTCCCGGTCGTCACGGCCGAGTACGGGTAGCAGCATGCCGACGCCGAAGTCGAAGCCCTCGAGGATGAAGTAGCCGGTGAACAGCACGGCGACGAGGAGAAACCAGATGGTGGTCAGTTCCACGATGGGGCTCCGGGTCAGTAGGCGAAGGCGAGCGGGCGCTCGCTGTCGTCGGTGTCGTCGGGTTCGGGGTCGGGGGTGACGTCGGGCACCCCGGCCTTGGCGTAGCGCAGCAGGAGTTTGACCTCGACGACGGCGAGGACGGCGTAGATGAGGGTGAAGGCGGTGAAGCTGGTGAGGACCTCGGTGAGGGAGACGCTGCGCGACACGCCGTCACGGGTGAGCATCTCGCCGAAGACGATCCAGGGCTGGCGGCCCATCTCGGTGAAGATCCAGCCGAAGGAGTTGGCCAGCAGGGGCAGGATCGGCATGGCCAGGCCGGCGCGCAGCAGCCACTTGCTGTCGGGGGTGGTGCGGCCCTTGCGGTGGGTCCAGAGGACCAGCAGGGCGAGGGCGGCGGCGGCGAGCCCGAAGCCGATCATGAAGCGGAAGCTCCAGTAGGTGACCGGGATGATCGGGGTGTAGCTGCCGGCGCCGTACTGGGCGGTGTAGAGGGCCTGCAGGTCGTTGATGCCCTGCACGGTGCCGTTGGGGTCGCCGGTGCCGAGATACGACAGCAGGTAGGGGATCTTGATGGCGAACAGTTCACGGCTGCCGTCGAGGCTGCCGACGGTCAGTACGGAGAACGACGCGGGGCTCTCGGTCTGGTAGAGACCTTCGGCGGCGGCCATCTTCATCGGCTGCACCTGGGTCATGATCTTGCCCTGGATGTCGCCGGTGATGGAGACGGCGACGGCGGAGACGAGGGTGACCCAGGAGCCGAACTTCGCGGCGAAGCGGTACGCCGGGGTGTCCGCGCTGTCGCGGTTGCGGATCAGGTGCCACAGGGCGACGGCGACCAGCAGGCTTCCGGCGACCAGGAAGGAACCCGCGATGGTGTGCGGGAAGGTGATCAGGGCGACCTTGTTGGTCAGTACGGCGACGAAGTCGGTCAGTTCGGCACGGCCGGTCTCCGGGTTGAAGCGGTAGCCGACCGGGTTCTGCATGAACGAGTTGGCCGCGAGGATGAAGTAGGCCGACAGGTTGGTGCCGATCGCGGCGGCCCAGATGGTGGCCAGGTGCAGGCGCTTGGGCAGCCGGTCCCAGCCGAAGATCCACAGGCCGATGAAGGTGGATTCGAGGAAGAAGGCGACAAGGGCCTCGATGGCCAGCGGGGCACCGAAGATGTCACCGACGAAGCGGGAGTAGTCGCTCCAGTTCATGCCGAACTGGAATTCCTGCACGATGCCGGTGACCACACCCATCGCGAAGTTGATCAGGAACAGCTTGCCGAAGAACTTGGTGAGCTTGAGGTACTTCTCGTTACCGGTGCGGTGCCAGAGGGTCTGGAGGATGGCGACCAGGACGGAAAGCCCGATGGTCAGTGGAACAAAGAGAAAGTGGTAGACGGTGGTGACACCGAACTGCCAGCGGGCGACGTCCAACGCGTCCACCTGCGACCCCCCAGGCTGCTGCTCATACTACAAGACGTAGTAGATACTACCGCTCGTCGTACAGCAAAATGCAGAGTCGAGGGGCCCGAACGGGCCCGGGACCAATGACCCTGCTCACCTCTGCCGGAGGGCCCGCCGCGATCGGCCCGACCGCCGACGACGGCGCTGCCCGGTCAGCCGGGCGATGACCTGCGCAGGGGCTTCCGCCCCGAGCATCGGTACGTGGCCAGGGCATGCGACCATGCCCGCTGATGGACCTCGCGCACTCCCCCTGGCAAGCTCCGCTGATCTGGCGCGCCGCACAGGCGCTCGCCCGTGGCACGGTCGCGCTGCTGGCCCGGCTGGAGGTCACCGGCGACCTGCCCGCGTCGCTACGCGACAGGCCGCTGATCCTCGCCGCCAACCACATCAGCCCGTTCGACCCGATCGTCCTCACCGCCGCCTGCCGGCAGCGCCGGATCGCGCCCCGGATCATGGCCACCGGCGGGCTGTTCCGGGTACCGGTGATCGGCGCCGCCATGCGCGCCGCCGGGCACATCCGCGTCGACAGGGGTACCAGCGCAGTGCACCGCGCCCTGGACGACGCCGCCGCGGCGGTCGCCGCGGGTGCGGTGATCCTGGTCTACCCGGAGGGGCGCATCAGCCTGGACCCGGGCCTGTGGCCCGAACGCGGCAAGACCGGCACCGCCCGGCTCGCCCTGGCCTGCGGCGCCCCGGTCATCCCGGTCGCCCAGTGGGGCTCCCACGAGGTCCTCCCCTACCAGGCGCCCAAGGGGCTGCTCGGGGGCGTGGCCCGCGCGCTGCTGCGTCGCCCGACGATACGTGTGCACTTCGGTGAGCCGGTGCCGCTGGCCGACCTGACGCCGGGGCGCCCCGGCGTGGCCCGGCTGGCCACCGACCGGATCATCGACGCCCTCACCGACACCCTCGCCCCGTTGCGCCCGGACGAACCGGACCGGCCCCGGCACGTCGACCCGGGACGGCCGGTCGACACCAGCCGCTCCCACCGGCGACGCACCGCCGCCGACTGACCGACCCGGCCTGGCTCGGCCTGGCCTGGCTCGGCCCGGTCGGGTCGGGTCACGCGGTCAGGGTCGTCACGGCAGGGCTTCGCCGCGGGCGGTGAGCCACAGCTCGTACCACTGCTCGTGGGTGAGGGCGGGTTCGCGGCGTACCGCGTCGGCGCAGGCGTGGATGCGTTCGGGTCGGGAGGTGCCGATCACCGGCACGATCCGGACGGGGTGCCGCTGCAGCCACCACAGCAGGATGGTCTCCGGTGTGGTGCCGTGCTGCTCGGCGAGGGCCGCCACGTGCGCGGTGGTGGCGTGCTCGGCCGGGGTCTGGGCGGCACCGGTGAACCGTCCCCGGGCCAGTGGGCCCCAGGCCTGCACCCCGACCCGGTCGAGCAGGCCGTGCTCGACGGTGCCGAGGGGGAACCCGAGCGTGGCGGCGGGTCGGGTGTTGACCAGGACGCCGGCCTCCAACCAGTCGCGGTCGGCCAGGCTCATCTGCAACTGGTTGACGATCAGCGGCAGGTCCAGGTGCGCCTGGAGGTAGGCGATCTGCGCGGCGGCCATGTTCGACACGCCGAAGTACCGCACCAGGCCCTCCCGGTGCAGCGCGGTCAACGTCTCGGCGACGTCCTCCGGGTCGGCCAACGGATCTGGCCGGTGCAGCAGCAGCACGTCGATCACGTCGGTACGCAGCCGGGTCAGGCTCTGCTCGACGCTGTGCCGGATGTGGGTGCCGCGCAGGTCGTAGTAGCCGGGCCGGTCACCGTCGGGCAGGTGGATGCCGCACTTGGTCTGTAGCAGGATGCGCTCGCGCAGACCGGGCGTACGGGCCAGCACCTCACCGAAGACGGCCTCGGACTTGCCGTGGCGGTAGATGTCGGCGTGGTCGAAGGCGGTTATGCCGGCCGTCAGGGCGGCGTCGATGGCGGCCGCGGCGGCGTCGATCTCCGCGGGGCCGTAGGGTTGCCGGTCCCATCCCCCGCCCAACCCCATGCACCCGTAGATCAGCCGGTGGGTGCGGATGTCGGTCACGGTGCGGGACTGCTTCTCGATCATGGTGTGTGGATAGCACAACCGGTCCGCAGCTGCCCGGTGCGGGTGGCGGCCACGTCCCGGCCACCCGCAGGTCACCGGGGCCGGGCATACTGCGCTGCGTGCCACCCGGTTCCCGCTATCTCGACGGATCGACCCCGCTGGCGTTCGCGCACCGTGGCGGTGCCGCCGACGGCGACGAGAACACCACTGCGGCGTTCGCCCGTGCGATCGACCTCGGCTACCGGTACGTGGAGACCGACGTGCACGCCACCGCCGACGGTGTGGCCGTGGTGTTCCACGACGACACCCTGCAACGGGTCACCGGTGCGCCCGGCCGGGTGGCCGACCTGCGCTGGGCGGACCTGGCTGCGGTGCGCGTCGGTGGGGCCGCGGCGGTGCCCCGCCTCGACGAGGTGCTCGACGCCTGGCCGCAGGTGCGGTTCAACATCGACGTCAAGTCCGACCGGGCGGTGGCGCCGACGGTGGCCACGGTGACCCGGGCCGGTGCCGGCGACCGGGTACTGCTCGCCTCGTTCAGTGACACCCGGTTGAGCAAGCTGCGGGCGTTGACCGGCGAGCAGGTGGCGACCAGTCTCGGGGTCCGGGGGGTGGCGCGGCTGCGTTGGGCCTCGCTGACCGGGCGGCGACTGCGACTGCCGCCGTCGGTGGTGGCCGCACAGGTGCCGGTGCGCTACGGCCGGCTGCCGCTGGTCGACCGCCGGTTTCTGCGTACGGCCCATCGGTTGGGGTTGCAGGTGCACGTCTGGACGATCGACGAACCTACCGAGATGCACGAGTTACTTGATCTTGGTGTTGATGGCATCATGACCGACCACGTCGGCGTGCTGCGCGACGTCTACCGCAGCCGCGGCCACTGGGCCGCCTGAACAAACAGGGCAAAGGACCCCACATGGCCGAGACGGTGACCCCCGCCGCACAGGACGACACTCCTCCCCGCGCCAGCACCCGCCGCGAGCGCACCGGCTGGTACTTCTACGACTGGGCCAACTCGGCGTTCCAGACCACCGTCATCACGGTGTTCCTCGGGCCGTTCCTGACCAGCGTGGCCAAGGTCGCCGCCGGATGTGAACTGGGTGCCGAGTGCAACGGCTACGTGTACCCGCTGGGCATCAAGGTGGCGGCCGGGTCGTACTACCCGTACCTGATCTCGCTGTCGGTGCTGCTGACCGTCTTCGTGCTGCCGGTGATCGGGGCGATCGCCGACCGGTCGTTGCACAAGAAGCGGCTGCTGGCCGGCACCGCGTTCACCGGCGCCTTCGCCACCATCGGCATGATCTTCGTGACCGGGGACCGGTACCTGCTCGGCGGGGCGCTGTTCATGGTCGCCAACATCGCCTTCGGTGCGGCGATCGTGGTGTACAACTCGTTCCTGCCGCAGCTGGGTGGCCCGGACGAGCGCGACGGCATCTCCAGCCGGGGTTGGGCGCTGGGCTACCTCGGTGGTGGTCTGCTGCTGGCGTTGAACCTGGTCGCGGTGCAGTCGTTCGACAACGGCACCGCCGAGCGGACCCTGGATCTGGCCCGCTGGTCGATCGTCTCGGCGGGCCTGTGGTGGGCGGTGTTCACCCTGGTGCCGCTGCGCTGGCTGCGGGAACACCCCACCGCGGCGGCGTTGGCCGCCGGTGGCCGGGGCAACGTGCTCACCGACGGGTTCCGGCAGCTCGGCCGCACCCTGCGGGAGGTCAAGGCGTACCCGTTGACGTTGTTCTTCCTGCTCGCGTTCCTGGTCTACAACGACGGCATCCAGACCGTCATCACCCTGGCCAGCCAGTACGGCACCGAGGAGCTGCGGCTGGATCAGAGCACCCTGATCGTGACGATCCTGCTGGTGCAGTTCCTGGCCTTCGGTGGCGCGTTGGGCCTGGGCGCGTTGGCCGGGCGCATCGGCGCCTGGAAGACGGTGCTGCTGAGCCTGGTGCTGTGGACCGCGGTGATCGTCGGGGCGTTCCGGTTGCCGGCCGAGGCGCCGCTGCCGTTCATGCTGCTCGGCGCGGCCATCGGTCTGGTGCTCGGCGGCAGCCAGGCGTTGAGCCGCTCCCTGTTCAGCCAGCTGATCCCGGCCGGCAAGGAAGGCGAGTACTACGGCTTCTACGAGATCAGCGACAAGGGCACCAGCTGGCTCGGCCCACTGGCGTTCGGCCTGGTGTTCCAGCTCACCAACTCCTACCGGGTCGGTCTGGTCTCCCTGCTGATCTTCTTCGTGGTCGGGTTCGTGTTGCTGCTGGCGGTGCCGATGCGGCGGGCGATCGTCGCGGCCGGCAACACCCCGCCACGGGTGCTCTGAGGCACATCGCGGGCCCGGCCGTGATCGGCCGGGCCCCGCCGATCGGCTAGGCTGCCCGTCCGTGACGAGCCCCGCAGACGCCGTACCGACCTGTTTGTCCCGACCCACGTTGGACGGGTCGAGCGACACCCCGGCCGGGTGTGTCGCCGCCCGTGGCGTTGACGGGCGGCCCGCGCACGCCGCCGCGCTGCGGTTCTACTGGGGGCCGATGGACTGCGGCAAGTCGACGATGGCGCTGCAGATGAACTACAACCACGCCCGGCAGGGCCGGCGCGGACTGGTCACCACCCGCATCGACCGTTCGCTGGGTCCGCAGGTCACCACCCGCATCGGGCTGGCCCACGAGGCGATCGAGATCACCGACGAGGTGGACCTGCGGGCCCTGGTCCGCGACGCCTGGGCCGACGGGGTACGGGTGGACTACCTGATCTGCGACGAGGCCAGCTTCTACTCGGTGCAGCACGTGGAGCAGATGGCCGAACTGGTCGACAGCTACGACGTCGACGTGTACGCCTTCGGTCTGGCCACCGACTTCCGGTCCTGCCTGTTCCCCGCCGCCCAGCGGCTGTTCGAACTGGCCGACTCGGTGGCCCGCATCCAGGTCGAGGTGCTCTGCTGGTGCGGGCGTGAAGGGCTGCTCAACGCCCGGGTCGCCGGCGGGCGGGTGGTCCGCGAAGGCGAGCAGGTCGTCATCGGTGACACCGTCGACACCGCCGAAGTGCGCTACCAGGTGCTCTGCCGACGTCACCACCGCAACGGCGACCTGGGTCCCCGCATCACCGTCGACGCCTGACAGCCGTCCCCCGCCACCTGTCGCCTTCGGCGGATAACAAAACGATCACTGCTGCGAACCTTTCCCCGGGTCCCGCCCCTTCTGGTGCATGACGACACGTGAGCAGGGGCCCTCGGCGCCCCGCGAACCGGTGGGGGTACAGATCGAATGAGGTTCGCGTTGCGGCGTGCCCGAGGCACGAAAGGGCTGCTGCTGGCCGCCGCCGGGGCGGCGCTGGTGGCCACCGTCGCCCTCACCGGGCTGGCCGCGTACAACCGGGACGTGGTCGACTCGGGCACCCGTAACGTGCTCGCCGCGGCCACCCCGCAGGAACGGTCGGTGCTGATCCGGTCGGCGGCCGGGCGTACCGCCGACGCCCTGCGGGAACGCGACACCGCCCTACGCGAGCAGGTACGCGTCGACGTGGACGGGTTGGCCGCCCGGGTCACCTCCGCCGGGTACGCGGCCGGTCGGCAGTTGCGCGGCGATGCCGGTGACGCCACCGCCGACCGTACCGGCAGCATCTACGCCTCGGTGATGTTCCTCGACGACCTGCCGGAACACGCCCGGCTCACCGCGGGCGCCTGGCCGCAGGCCGGATCCGCGCGACCGGAAACCGTGTTGGCCGCCGCGGCGGCGGCGACGCTGCGGGTGGGGGTCGGTGACCGCATCCCGATCACCGACGGACTCACCGAACGGGTCACCGAGGTGACAGTGGTGGGGGTGTTCACGCCGGTGGACCCCGACGCCGCGTACTGGCGGCTCGCGCCGGAGACGGCGACCGGCTCGCTGCCGCAGGCGGCCACCTACGGCCCGATGATCGTGCACCGCGACGACTTCGTCACCCATTTCCTGGCCAACGCCTCCGCCGGCTGGCTTGTCGAACCTGACCTGTCCACGACCAGCACCACAAGCGAGTTGGACCGGTTGGCGCAGGTGGCCACCCGGATCGTCACCACCACCACGGCGCAGGCCGGCCTCGGGGACTCCGCGGTGGCCATCAGCGACCTCGCCAGCCTGGTGCCCCGGCTGCAGCAGGCCACCCTCGTCGGCCGGTCCGCGTTGGTCACTCCGATGCTGCTGGTGGTGGTCCTCGGCGGGTACGCGCTGCTGCTCGTCGCGGTCCTGCTCACCGAGCACCGCCGGGGTGAGACGGCGCTGCTGCGCGCCCGAGGCGCCAGCCGATGGCAACTGGCCGGGCTGACCGCCCGCGAGGCCACCCTGGTCGTCCTGCCCGCCGCCGTCCTGGCCCCGCTGCTCGTCACCGAACTGCTCGGCCTGGCCGGGCACATACCCGGGCTCGCCGCGGTGTCGCTGCGCCCGGACGCGTCACTGGACGCGATGATCTGGCTGGTCGCCGGGGCCGCAGCCGCCGGTTGTGCGCTGGCGATGATCGGGCCGAGCCTGCGCCGGGGCGGCAGTTACGTCGCCGACCTGGCCAGCCGTTCCCGGCCGAGCCGCCGCGGCATGGTGCAACGGGCCGGACTCGACGTGCTGCTTGTCGGTCTGGCCCTGCTGGCGTGGTACCAGCTGAGCCGGTACTCCTCGCCGCTGTCGCGCAGCCGGGGCGGCGAGTTGGGCATCGACCCGCTGCTGGCCGCCGCACCCACGCTCGGGGTGCTGGCCGGGGCGGTGCTCGCCCTGCGGCTGCTGCCCCCGCTGGTCCGGCTCGCGGAACGCTGGGTGGACCGCAGGCCGTGGACCGCCACCATGCTCGGCACCTGGCAGGCCGGTCGGCGACCGCACGCCGGTCCGGTGCTGCTGCTCGCCCTCGCCGTCGCGGTCGGCACCCTCGCCTGGTCACTGGCGAGTACGTCCCGACAGTCCCTCGACGACCAGGCTGCCCACCAGGTCGGGGCCGACCTGCGGCTGACCGAGACCGACGGGTCGGCACCCGACGACCGGGCCGACCGGCTCGCCGAGCTGCCGGGTACGACGGCGGTCCTGGCCGGCTGGCGGGACCGCCTGCGGGTCGGGCCGGACCTGCAACCGCTCACCGTGCTGGCCTGGGACGCCGAGAACGCCGGCGAGGTGGTGCGGATCCGTCCCGACCTGGCCGACGGCTCGGCCGACAAGCTGTTCGACGGCCTCACCGCCGGGCGTGTGACGGCACCGGAGACCCCGCTTCCGGCGGGCACCCGACGGCTGACCGGACAACTTCGGACCAAGATCGATCACCCGTTCGGTGTCGTCACCCCGGTACGCCACCACGCGGTGCTCGCCGGGCCGGGGAACGGATACCGGCGGTTGCTGCTCGGCGTCACCGGCAACGGCGAGCGGCTGCCCTTCTCCGTCGAACTGCCGGCCGCAGAGACGCCCTGGCGACTGGTCGGCTTCACCGTCGAGACGGCCGGCAGCGACCGGATCACCATCGACTGGCAGCTGTCCGACCTGCGGGCCAGCCGGGACGCCTCCCGTGGGGAACCGGTCGACCTGGCGGCCGACGGGCCGTGGCGGATGGTCGACCCGTCCGGTCCGGTGGCCGCGCCGAGGGCCACCGGGAGCACCCTGAAGGTCAGCTACGTGGGAAACCAGGGGGCGGATCTCTACGCGCGAAGCAAGACGCTGCGGCTGGGCATCTCCCGACCCGCGGCCGGCGGTCTGGTGCCGGCGGTGGCCACACCGCAGGCCCTCGCCGCACTACGGCGCGACATCGGCACGCAGACCCAGTTGTTCCTCGGCGGCGCCGACGTCGACCTGACCATGGTCGACACGATGGTCGCGGTGCCCGGCGACACCGACGACGCCGCGCTGCTGGTCGACCTGCCGTCGCTGGCCACCCGACTCTTCCACGACTACGGCATCGTCCGCCCGCCGGAGGAGTGGTGGCTGGCCACCCGGCCCGGTCAGGCGGAACAGGCGGCGAACGCGGCCGCCGCGCTCGACGGCCTGACCGTGCTGAACCGGGAGAAGGTCGCCGACGACCTGGCCCGCGACCCGTTCGGGGTGGGTGCCCGAGGTGCGCTGTTCGCCGCCGCCCTCGCCGCGGTGCTGCTGGCCGCCGTCGGGGTGGCGGTGGACGTCAGCGCCACCGCCCGTCGACGGGCCACCGAGTTGGCCGTGCTGCACACCCTCGGCGCCGGACATCGCCTGGTCGCCCGGTCGCTGCTGGCCGAGCAGGCGTTCCTGGCCGGGGTGGGTGTGCTGGTCGGCCTGGCGGTGGGGGTCGGGGTCGCCGCGACGATGGCACCCCTGGTCATCCTCACCCCGTCCGCCGAACGACCTCATCCACCGCCGTTGTTGAGCGTCGACTGGCCACCGGTGGTCGCCACCGGCGCGGGCCTGCTGCTGTTGGCGCTGACCTTCAGCGCCGCGGTCTCGGTGACCATGCGGAACCGCCTGACCGCCACCCAACTGCGCATCGGGGAGGACCGATGAGCATCAGCCCCGCAGTCGCGAACGAAAGGCACGGCACCGTGAGCGCGAGGAGTGAGCTTGCGAGCCCCGCAGTCGCGAACGAAAGGCACGGCACCGTGAGCGCGAGGAGTGAGCTTGCGAGCCCCGCAGTCGCGAACGAAAGGCACGGCACCGTGAGCGCGAGGAGTGAGCTTGCGAGCCCCGCAGTCGCGAACGAAAGGCACGACAAGTGGTGAGGCGGATCGGGGCGTACGGCGCCCAGGTGGGGCTGTTGGCGGTGCTGGGGTTGGTGGCGGCGGTGCTGCTGACCGCGATGCCCCGCTTGGCCAACGAGTACGCCGACCGTAGTCTGCACGCCGATGTGGCCCGGCTGCCGCACCTGGTCCGTGACGTGGCGCTCGCCGTCGAGCAGCGCCCCGACCAGCAGCGTTCCGACGAGGCGAAGCCGGCTGCGGCGGGTGAGGCCAGCCTGGAGCGGTTCGCCGCGGCGTTGCCGCAGCCGCTGCCCGCGCTTGTGGATCGCCGGTGGTACGCCGCCGTGCTGGACGAGCAGAACCTGTCCGCCACCGGTGACGATCCGCCGATGGACGGCGGGGCGACCAAGAAGATCGGCCTGCGTGCACAGACCGGCCTGCAGGATTCGGCGGTGCTCACCGCCGGTCGCTGGCCGGACACCAAGACCGGCGGGTCGGCTGAGGTGGCGGTGTCCACGGCGGTGGCCGAGATCCTGTCGCTGCGTCCCGGCAGCCGGCTGCGCTTCACCGGCGCCAGTGCGGCGAATCAGGCGTCGGCGCAGGTCGTCGGCGTGTTCAACCCGCGCGATGCCGGCGATCCGATCTGGGACGACCTGACGTTGGGCCTGAACCCGATCGTGCCGGTCGCCGACGGTGAGCCCTACCTCGCCATGGCGGTCACCGACTGGGCCGGGATCGACACCGTGGTCGCCGGCAGCGGTGTGCCGGTCAGCTACCAGTGGCGGTACCGCCTCGACGAGCGGCGACTGGACACCGCCACCCTGGAGACGGTGGTCACGGCCATCGGCGACACCCGGCGCACCGAATGGCTGCCCCGCTCGACGGTGCACACGTCGCTGGACGTCGCGCTGGTCCGGTTCGGCGACCAGTTGCGGGCGGTGCAGGCCCTGCTGGCCATCGCGCAGACCGGCCTGGTCGCCAGCCTGCTCGGGCTGATCCTGTTGGCCGCCCGCCTGACCGTGCAACGCCGCCGCGACGAGTTGGCGTTGCTGCGCGCCCGAGGCGCCTCGCTGGCCGCGATCGGACGGCGAACGCTCGTCGAGGCGGTGCCGGTGCAACCGGTCGCGGTGCTGCTCGGGTGGCTGATCGCCACCCGGGTGCCGGGCCGATCGGAGGGGACGCCGTGGGGGGTGGTGCTGCTGGCGGTGCTCACCACCGCCGTGGTGCCGGTGCTGGCCATGCTGTCGCAGCGGCGGGCCGCGCTGACCGCCGGGCGGGTCGACCTGGTCCGGCAGCGCCCGTCCGTACGCCGGTTGGTGCTGGAGGCCGGCGTGCTGGTGCTCGCCGGTCTGGGTGTGGTGCTGCTGCGTCGCCGTGGCCTCGACCCGGCCGGCGGTGTCGACGCGTACCTCAGCTCGGTGCCGGTGCTGGTCGCGGTCGCCGCCGCGCTTGTGGCGATCCGGCTGCTGCCGTGGCCGCTGCGACTGGTCGGTCGGCTGACCGGCCGGACCCGGGGCGCGCCGTTGTTCCTCGGTGTGGCGCGGGCCGGTCGGGGCGCGCCGGTGGCGTTGGGGCCGTTGGCGGTGTTGATCGTCGCGGTCAGCACCGGCGTGTTCGGTGGGGTCGTCACGACCACTGTGGCCGCCGCCCGGGATCGGGCCGCGACGCTTACGGTGCCGGCCGACGCCTGGCTGACCGGGTGGGCCTTCTCCCCGGACGCGGCGGACGAGCTGAACCGGGTGCCCGGGGTGCAGGCGGTGGCCCGTGCGTCGGTGGAGTCCAGCCGGCGGCTGCTGTCCGAGGCCGGGCCGCAGGCGAGGGCGCTCGGGCAGGCGCGGGTGCTGGTGGTCGACGCCCCGGCCTTCGCCGAGGTGGTGGCCCGCAGCGGAGTCGACGTGCAGGTGCCCGCCGCGTTGCGGTCCGCGGCCCGCGGTGACGGGCCGGTACCCGCGGTGGTGTCGCCGACGTTGGCGGCGGAACTCGGCGAAGCCACCGCGGTGGCCGATGTGCAGAGCCGGTGGTACGAGTTCCGCGTCGCCGCGGTCGCCGACAGCTTCCCCGGTGTGGGGTTGGGGGTCGACCGGTTCGTGGTGCTGCCGTGGCAGGCGCTGCCGGAGTACGAGTTCACCCCGATCATTCCGAACCGGTATCTGATCGCCGGCGACGGTGTCGACGAGGCGAAGCTGCTGGAGGTGGCCGACGCCACGCAGCGTCGCCGGCAGTCCGAGGTGCTCGGCAGGGAGGTGACCCGGACGCAGATGCCGGCGACGTTGGAGACCCGGCAGGCGTACCGGGAGGGGTTGGAGCGTACCGGGGCCAACGAGGTGTTGACCTTGGCTTTCGCCGCGGGTGCGGCCGGCGGCGCGGCACTCGCCGTGCTCGCTGTCGGGTTCGCGGTGGTGGCCGACGCGGCCGGCCGGGGCCGGATGCTGTCGCGGCTGCGCACGATGGGCCTGTCCGCCGCGCACGGCCGCCGGCTGCTGGTGTACGAGCTGGTGCCGCTGGTGGTGGTCGCGGCGGTGACCGGTGCGGCAGTGGGGATCGCCCTGCCCCGGCTGCTCGGCTCGACTCTCGGGTTGTCACAGTTCGCGCCCGGTGTGCCGATGCGCGATCACCTGGACCCGTTGGTCGTGGGCGGGGTGCTGGCGCTGGTGTTGCTCGGGCTGCTGGCCGGCCTGTTGGTGGAGAACCTGGTGAACCGACGGATGCGTCTCGGTGAGGCGCTGCGTCTCGGAGAGGGGAACGCATGACCGTGGTCAAGGACGCGCCGGACCTCGCGACGCTGCAACGGCGCGCGGCGGAACGGGCCGCCGCCCGGGCCGGCGGCGCGGACCGGTTGCGTGGGCACATCGTCTGCGACGGGCTGGTGCGCATCTTCACCAGCGAGGGGGTGGAGGTCGTCGCCCTGCAGGGCCTGGACCTGGTGGTCGACCGGGGTGAGCTGGTGGCCATCGTGGGGGCATCGGGTTCGGGCAAGTCGACGGTGCTCAACATCCTGTCCGGGTTGGACACCCCGACCGCGGGGATCGCCCGGGTGGCCGGCTACGACCTGTTGACGATGTCGGCGCGGAAGCGGTTGCGGTACCGGCGGCACACGGTCGGGTTCGTGTGGCAGCAGACCGGGCGCAACCTGCTGCCCTATCTGACCGCCCGGGAGAACGTCGAGTTGCCGATGCGGCTGGCCGGCCGGGGCGGCCGGGCCGGGCGGCGGCGGGCGACGGAGCTGCTGGAGATGGTCGGGGTCGGCTACTGCGCGGATCGCCGGCCGGGGCAGATGAGCGGCGGCGAGCAGCAGCGGTGCGCGGTCGCGGTGGCGGTGGCCAACGACCCCGAGGTGCTCTTCGCCGACGAGCCGACAGGTGAGCTGGACGAGGCCACCGCCGCCGAGGTGTTCGGCGCGTTGCGGGCCATCAACGCGGAGCTGGGGGTCACCGTCGTGGTGGTCACCCATGATCCGCAGGTGGCCTCGCAGGTGCGGCGCACCATCGCGATCCGCGACGGCCGGACCGCCTCCGAGGTGCACCGCACCGCGCGCGTCGGCGCCGACGGCGTCGAGGAACTGGTCACCGAGGAGTACGCGGTGCTCGACCGGGCCGGTCGGATGCAGTTGCCCGCCGGTTTCGTCGACGCGTTGGCGTTGCGGGACCGGGTGAAGCTGACCCTGGAGCCGGATCACGTGCAGGTCCGCTCCGGCGAGGAGAGGAAGACGGTGTGAGCGAGGATCTGGTCCGGGTGCAGGGCCTGTGCCGCGACTACGGCAGCGGCGACCGGGTGGTGCACGCGCTGCGGGACGTGTCGCTGCGCGCCGGACGCGGTGAACTGGTGGCGGTGCGGGGCCGTTCGGGTGCGGGCAAGACCACCCTGTTGAACCTGATCGGTGGTCTGGACCGGCCCACCGCGGGCCGGGTGTGGGTGGCCGGTCACGAGGTGACCGCGGCCGGCGAGCGGGACCTGCTGCGGCTGCGGCGCGACGACATCGGGTTCGTGTTCCAGTCGTTCGGGTTGATCCCGATCCTGTCGGCGGCGGAGAACGTCGGGGTGCCGATGCGGTTGGCGAAGGTGCCGGCGGCGCAGCGCGAGGAACGGGTGTCGGTGCTGCTGGAGCTGGTCGGGTTGGGTGGTCACGCGGCGCAGCGGCCGTACGAGATGTCCGGTGGGCAGCAGCAGCGGGTGGCGATCGCCCGGGCACTGGCCAACGACCCGGCATTGCTGATCGCCGACGAACCGACCGGTCAGCTGGATTCGGAGACCGGTCGGGCGGTGATGGACCTGTTGCGGGCGTTGGTGCACGCCCGTGGGATGACCGCGCTGGTGGCCACGCACGATCCGACGTTGATGGAGTTGGCCGACCGGGTGCTGGTGCTGCGCGACGGTCGGCTGGTCGAGTCGTCCGAGCCGGTCGGTGTGTGACGGTCAGTACGGGTCGCCGCAGACCCGCCAGCCGTCCTCCTCACGCACCACCGACAGGTCCCGCTCCTCGGTGCTGCCGCTGTCGCGGGTCAGCCGTACGGTGACGGTGCCGTACGGCCGGCCGGCGCGGGTGGCCACCGACACGTCGACGATCTCGTAGTCGCGCACCACCGGCGGGGTGCGGACCCAGCTGGTGAAGCCCAGTTCGCTCCACCGGCTGCGCGCGTCGCTGCACAGCCGCTCGTACGCGCCGTCGGTGTCGCCCGCGGTGACCTGCCGCAGGAACCCTTCGGCGGTCTCCCGGACCGGGCCGGCGGCCTGCGTGACGACCTGGACGTTCCAGGCGCCCAGGCCGGCGACGCCGACGCAGCACAGGGCCACCCCGATCCCGGCGAAGGTGAGCCCAGCCCGCATCGGGTGGCGTCGCCGGGCCGGTCTGCTCCACGACTGCGCAGCGCCCACACCCTCAGACGGTAGAGAATTCGCCGCCACGGCGGGCGGAAAGCCGCCGCCGTCGGTGGGGTGGGCGCTGCGTGACGCTCAGCCGCGGCGGCGGGCGCGGGCGGCCCAGATGACGTACGCGGGATCGCGGTCGAGGTTGTGCCGGTCCCGGTCGTAGCGGCGGGTGGTGCGCGGGTCGGCGTGGCCCATCGCGTCCTGCACGTCTTCCAGCGGTACGCCCTCGGCGCGGGCGGTGGTGGCGAAGGCGTGCCGCAGCGAGTGCGGCGACAGGTGCGCCCAGGCCGGTATCTGGGCGCTGCGGGCGAGTCGGCGGACCAGCCGGAACACCGAGTGCCGGTCCAGGCGGGCGCCGCTGGCGGTGACCAGCAGCGGGCCGGTGAGCTCGTTGACCTGCACGCCCTCGGCGGCGGCCCGCTGCGCCAGGTACGTGTCGACGGCGTGGGCGGTGGAGGGGGTCAGCGCCCGGCGGCGGGCCTTGCCGCCCTTGCCGACGAAGCGGACGCTGCGGTGTCCCCGTTCCGCGCCGAGGTCGGTGATGTCCAGGGCGACAAGTTCCCCGACCCGCAGGCCGAGGTCGGCCAGCAGGGCGATGGCGGCCCGGTTGCGGGCGGCGGTCGGCCCGGTGTCGGTGTCGGCGGCGGTGAGCAGCGCGTCGACCTCGTCGGGGGTGAGCCCGATGGTGGCGGAGTGGTCGCGGTCGACGCGGGGCCGGTCGGCGTCGGCGACCGGGTTGGTGTCGACGGCGCGCAGCTTGACCAGGAAGTCGTACCAGCTGGACAGGGCCGACAGTCGGCGGGCCACGGTCGCCGGGGTGAGTGGACGCCCGGTGCGCGCCACCAGTGTGGACTCCAGTGTTCGCGCGTACTCGTTGACGTGCAGGAAGTTCACCCGCAGCGGGTCCAGGTGGCGGTCGGTGCACCAGGCGAGCCAGTTGGCGACGTCGCGTCGGTAGGCGTCGCGGGTGTGCTCACTGAGTCGCCGGTTGCGCAGCCACGCCTCGGTGACGGCGGTCGGGCCGCCGGGCAGAGCGGGATGATCCGGTGGGCGGAACAGTACCGGAGTGTTGGACACGGCCATGTGAAAAAGGTTCCCAGCCGAAAGGCCGGTTCACGATCAGGCGCGCCGGAACATGATCAGCAACCCTGGGCGGCTGGTCCGGGCGATGTGGAGTGACGGACGACGGCGGGACGGCACCCGTCCCGCCGTCGTCGCGGTCGTCGTTTCAGGCGTTGATCTGCTTGCGGCCGTTGCCGGTGGCGCTGATGGCCACCTTGCGGGGCTTGGCCCGCTCGGCCACCGGGATGCGCAGCGTCAGTACGCCGTTGTCGTAGCCGGCTTCGAGCTTGTCGGTGTCGAGCGTGTCGCCGAGGAAGAGCTGCCGGTGGAACACCCCCATCGGGCGCTCGGCGGCGACGAGTTCGACGCTGTCGCCGGTGGGGCGGCGACGCTCGGCGCGGACGGTCAGCACGTTGCGTTGCACGGTGCAGTCGATGCTGTCCGGGTCGACGCCGGGCAGGTCGAATGCCGCATAGAAGTAGTCACCGTCGCGGTAGGCGTCCATGTGCATGACGGCGGGACGGCTGGTGGTGCCGAAGAACTGCTCGGCGATCCGGTCGATCTCCCGGAACGGGTCGGTGCGCATCAGCATGTCGTGCCTCCTCGGTTCCTTGGGCCGAAGGTTTCAGAGTTGAGTCCGTACGACTCAACTTCACCTACGTGTTTAACGCGCTCGGCGCTCGTCGTCAAGTCGAGTTTTCAGTGGTCGTGCTCGGGTAGTTGGCTGACCAGGACGACCGGCACCATCAGGTGCATCGCTCCCAGGGCGATCTTGGCGCCGGCGGTGGCGTCGACCTGGAGCAGAGGCGCGAACGACAGCAAAGTGGCCGCCACCACGAGGCTGAACCAGATGGTGGTGGCGGATCGTCCGGTGAATCGCTCCAGCACGGCCAGTGCCGCCCAGCCCAGCAGGGCTGCTGCGAGGGAGACGACGACGACCGGGACGAGGTTGACGACCATTACGGCCTGACCGGGGCTGCGTACCGCGTAGTCGGCGCCGCCGAACGCCCCGACCAGCCAGATCGCGACACAGGCGGCAACGGCCGCCAGGATGCCGAGGGATCGGCGGCGCAGGGACGCGGTGGTGCTGACGGATGGCGCGGTGGTGCTGCTCATGGGCCACTCCTTGGTTGGGTACCTGCACAGTGACCGTATCAGATGATCTCGCGCGGGACGATCTCTTTCGAGATCAAGCAGGCGTTCGAAGTGCCGGTCAGGTCGCCGGTTCGCGGCGGGCGCGCTCCTGGTGGCGACGGGCCTTCAAGCGGTTGCCGCAGGTCTTCATCGAGCACCAGCGGGCGGTGTTGGCGCGACTGCGGTCCAGGTGGAACAGGCGGCACTCGTCGTTGCCGCAGGGGCGCAGTCGACCGGGGTGGCGCGCCTGCACGTCGTACCAGGTGAGCACCAACTCCACCGCGAGCATCCGTTCGGGCGGCCCGCACAACCGCCAGCGCAGGGTCGACCCGTCGACCTCGGGCACCTGCTGGATGTCGGCGAGGATCCGGCGCAGGTCCCCCTCCGGCGCCGGGCCGCGCGTGGCGACCTGAAGCACGTCCCTGGCCGTACGTAGCCACTCGATCGCCTGCGCGTCATCCGCGCCGCCGTGCTCCCGCGCCCACTGCCGCAGTGCGCCCTCGTCGGCCCACCGGTCCTGCGGTCGGCCGCCCACCACCGGAGTGCTGTTCAGCGCTTCCAGTAGCGCCTCTTCGTCGATCATCCACCCACCCGGTCAGCTAACCCTATTGATTGCCTTGACAGGTTACCCCGACATCCGGTCCACTGGGTGCAGGTAACCATCAAAAGTTGTCGAGAGGGTTAGTCATGGTCGAGGTTCGTCACCGGTACGCCACCGTGCGAGGACACCGCATCTTCTACCGCGAGGCAGGGCCCCACGACGCGCCGACGCTGCTGCTCCTGCACGGCTTCCCCACCAGCTCACGGATGTTCCGCCACCTGATCCCCCGCCTCGCCGACCGGTTCCACGTCATCGCCCCCGACCACCTCGGCTTCGGCCACTCCGACACCCCGCCCGCCGACACGTTCACCTACACCTTCGACGCGCTCGCCGACCTCACCGAGGCGCTGCTGACCGACCTCGGCGTCACCCGCTACGCCATCTACGTGCAGGACTACGGCGCTCCCATCGGATGGCGGCTCGCGCTGCGCACCCCGGCGGCCGTCACCGCCGTGATCAGCCAGAACGGCAACGCGTACGACGACGGCTTCGTCCCACAGTTCTGGGCACCCGTGTGGGCGTACGCCAAGAACCCGGGACCGGACACGGAGCCCGCGGTCCGCGAGGCGCTCAGCCTCGACGCCATCCGCTGGCAGTACCTGCACGGCGTGGACCGGCCCGAACTGGTCGACCCCGACACCTGGACGTTCGACCACCGCGACATCAACCGCCCCGGCAACGACCAGGCCCAGCTCGCCCTCTTCCGCGACTACGCCACCAACCCGCCCCTGTATCCCCGGCTGCACGCGTACTTCCGGCACAGCCAGGTGCCGCTGCTGGCCGTATGGGGCGCCGAAGACCTCATCTTCGGCCCGGACGGCGCACGCGCCTTCACCCGCGATCTACCGGCGGCCGAGATACGCCTGGTGCCCGGAGGCGGTCACTTCCTGCTCGAAAGTCACCTCGACACCGCGGCCGGCCACATCCGGGACTTCCTGACCCGGACGGTGGCGACCATCGCGGCCTGAAACTCGCCGCTAACAGACCGAGCCGGCCGGCCCGCAGGCGTTGACCCGGGACAGCCGCCCGCCGACCAGCCGCTGCACCGCGCTGAGGAACACCTCACGCTCGCTGTCCGGCAACGCGGCGAGCACGTCCTGCTCCAGCCCGGCGGCGATCTCCTGAGCCTGGTCGAGCACCTGCTCGCCCTGCGTGGTCACCTCCACCAGCCGGGCCCGTCGGTCGGTCGGCGACGGGACCCGGCGGGCCAGGCCGGCGGCCTCAAGGTGATCCAGGGTCACCACCATTGTCGTCTTGTCCACCCCGCAGAGCTCACCGAGCTGCCGCTGGGTGAGACCGCCGGCCCGGGCCCGGGCCAGCACGCAGTGGTCCCGAGGAGTGATGCCGAGCTCGGCCAGGCCCACGGCGTGCTCCGCGCGCAGGGCGTGGCTGGCCCAACTGAGCAGAAACATCAAGTCCGACGGGCGCCCCGGCGACGGGATGGTCATGCCCTGAGGTTAACAACATATTCCGAACCGGGATCGTTGCCTCGATCACGGACCGGGTACCCGTCGGCGGCCGATCTGACCGACAATGGGTGCCGTGACGCGGTCGACGGCACCCGAGACCGACCTCGGCCAGCCCCATCGGCCGGGCCCACCCGCTCCGGGCCCCCGGTCCGGTGGCCCGTGGCTGGTCGCCGCGGCGGTTACGATCCTGCTGCTGATCATGGCGCCCCGGTACGGCTACCACCGCGACGAGCTGTATTTCCTGCTCGCCGGGCGCCACCTCGACTGGGGGTACGTGGACCAGGGGCCGCTGGTGCCCGCCCTGGCCCGGCTGGTCGACACGATCGCGCCGGACAGCCTGCTCGCCCTGCGTACGCCGTCTGCGCTGTTGGCCGGTGCGGCGGTGCTGATGGTCGCCGCGATCGCCCGGCAGTTCGGTGCCGGGCGCGGCGGACAGTTGCTCGCCGCGGCCCTCGGCGGCGCGTCGGGCATCACGCTGGCCAGCGGTCACCTGCTCAGCACCACCACCGTCGACCTGGTGGTCTGGCTCGCCGCCGCGCTGTGCACGGTCCGGCTGCTGCGGACCGGGGACAGTCGGTGGGCGCTGGCCGTCGGCGCGGTTCTCGGCATCGGCATGCTCAACAAGCTGCTGCCCGCGCTGCTCGCCGTCGGTCTGCTCGCCGGGCTGGCGATCGCCGGACCCCGCCGGCTGCTGCGCGACCGCGCCGTCTTCCTCGCCGCCGGGATCTTCGCGCTGCTCGCCGCGCCGAGCCTGCTCTGGCAGGCGACCCACGGATTTCCCCAGCTCGGGGTCGCCGCCACCATCTCCGGCGGGGACAGCTCCTACAGCGGTCGACTCGACGCGGCCATCCTCCAGTTCCTGATCATCAGCCCGTTCGTCGTGCCGATCTGGTCGATCGGACTGATCGTGCTGTTGCGCCGCCCGGCATGGCGCAGGTACCGGGCGCTGGGCTGGGCGTGGCTGGTCGTCGTCGGTGTCGTACTGCTCGTCGGCGGCAAGGGCTACTACCCCGCCCCGCTGCTGCTGGTGCTGACCGCCGCCGGCGCGGTCGTGGCCGCCGGGTGGGCGCGGCACGGCCGGGCCCGCGCGCGCCGGGCGTTGCTGGCGGCCGTCGTGGTGCTCACCGCCGTCAGCAACACGGTGCTGCTGCTGCCGGCGTTGCCGGTCGACCGGCTGCCCGGCTTCGTGGTCGCCGTCAACTACGACACCGGCGAGACCATCGGCTGGCCGGCGTTCGTCGACTCTCTCGCCGCCGTGCACCGCCGGCTACCGGCCGACGAGCAGGCCCGGGCGGTGATCCTCACCGGCAACTACGGCGAGGCCGGCGCGGTGGCCCGGTACGGCCCGCAACGTGGCCTGCCCGCCGCCTACTCCGGGCACAACAGCATGGCCGACTTCGGCCGGCCACCGGACGACGCGGACGTGGTGATCGCCGTCGGCTGGCAACAACCACACCAACTGCGTACGTGGTTCACCGAGGTGACCCTGGCTGGCCGGGTGGACCAGCGGGTGGCGGTGGACAACGACGAGAACGGCGGACCGATCTGGCTGTGCCGGGGCCTGCGCCGCCCGTGGGCCGACATCTGGGCCACCGAGGTACGCCACAGCGGGTGACCGTGGCATCAACGAAGCGCCATGGCCGATGGTGTGGACGGGTTAAGGTGCGGCGATGAGCTTCCAGTCTGCCGCGGTCGAGGCGCTCAAGGCCGATCCGGCCACCGCTTCACTGCACCGCTCCCTCGAGGTCTACTACGGCGACCCGGAGCGCGACGCGGCGATGGACGCCTTCTACGCCCGCTTCGTACGCCCCGGCGACCTGGTGTTCGACATCGGCTCGCACGTGGGCGACCACATCGGCAGCTTCCGCCGCCTCGGGGCCCGGGTGATCGCCGTGGAGCCGCAACCGCTGTGCCTGCGCGCGCTGCGGGCCATCTACGCCGACGACGACCAGGTCACCCTGGTGGCGGCGGCCTGCGGGGCACAACCGGGTCGGATCGGTTTCCTGGTCAACTCCGCCAACCCGACAGTCTCCACCGCCTCCCCCGACTTCGTCGCCGCCGCGGCCGGGGCCGGTGGCTGGGAGGACCAGGTCTGGGACGGCCAGATCGAGGTACCCGTCACCACCGTCGACGCGTTGATCGCCGAGCACGGCACACCGTCCTTCACCAAAATCGACGTGGAAGGATTCGAGGACGCGGTGCTCGCCGGTCTGACTCGACCGCTGCCGGCGCTGTCGTTCGAGTTCACCACGATCGGACGGTCGGTGGCGCTGCGCTGCCTGGACCGGCTGGCCGCCCTCGGCTTCGGCGGTTTCGACGTGGCCCTCGGCGACACCAAGGCGCTGACCCTCGGCCGTTGGGTCGACGCCGCCGAGATGGCCACGCACCTGCTCGCGCTGCCGCACGAGACCAACTCCGGCGACGTCTACTGCGTCCCGGCGACCAACCGGTAGAGGTGTGCCGGCTGCCGTTCGCGCCGCCTGCTACGACGGCAACCTGTCGGCGGCGGGCCATAGCATGAACCGATGCTGTCCCAGATCAACGGGCTGTCGCGACACTTCACCGAGGAGACCCTGCGGGCCTACCTGCTGAGCCGCTCCACGCGTGCCGACAACGGATGTCTCGTCGTGCGTGGCTATGGCCCTCAGCGCGGCGTGTACCAGAAGCTGGCCGGTCGGGCCTGGGCGCACATCGCCGCGTACGTGGTCTTCGTCGGCGGCTACGACCCCACCTTTGAGGTCCACCACGACTGCGGTACCCCGGACTGCATCGAGCCCAGCCATCTGCGTCAGCTCAGCCACGCGGACAACTGCCGGGAACGTGCCCAACGTCCGCGGTGCCGCAACGGCCACGACCGGGAGACCGATCCCGTGACGGGCCGGCTACGGCGGGTCTGTCGGGTCTGCAACCGACAGGCGCAACAGCGGTGGCGTGAGCGCCAGGCCGCGACGGTCGCCGACGCCCGCGCCACGTACGGACGCCAGCCGTCCTGATTGGCGTCCATCTCCCACCACCGCGTCGAAGCCCCGCTGCCGGACCCTGATCCTCGGTCGGCGCCACAACTACACCAGCCCAACTACTTACGCATAATAACAGTCATTATGATGCACGCACGATATGCCCGCTTTGTGGAGGAGAATTATTAGATTGCCGAGCAAAGTAATCCAGTAATTCATGCGAGCCGGGTCCGTCTTCGGGGATCCACCCACCTGTGGTTCCAGCGAGCGTTCTGTGCCACGAGCGATCAGGGGCGGTCCGCCGCCTGTCCGGCTGGAGCCGCACCCCGCTGTGACGTACGGCGGAGCGTCGCTTGCGAGTCAACGCCGCTCGCGTCACATCGGCCGTTCGGTCGTCCGTGGCCGACGAGCGGACATTCCCATGTGCGAGCGCCCCGACCCGACGGCTACGAAGGACGAATGACGAACGAAGTGACCATTCCCCTGCTGCCCTGCCCATCGATCGACGACATCGTCGACTTCTACTCGGTGCTCGGGTTCCACACCACGTACAAGCAGCGCAAACCCAACCCGGCCGCGGGGTTGCAACGGGAAGACCTGAACCTGCAGTTCTTCGAGATCCCGAGGTTCGACCCGGCGCAGTCCTACGGCTCCTGCATCGTGCTGACCTCGGACACGGGGCAGCTGTACCGGGCTTTCGCGGCGGGAATGCGCGCCGCGTACGGCAAGGTGCTGGTCTCCGGGACGCCGCGGATGACCCGGCCCCGGGCGCGGAAGAACGCCGACGGGCTGAGCGGCTTCAGCGTCATCGACCCCGGCGGCAACTGGATCCGCATCTTCCAGAACACCCCGGCCTCCCCCACCCCGGCACCGACCGGCCGGCTGGGCAAGGCGATGGCGAACGCCGTCGTGCAGGCCGACTCCCGAGGGGACGCCCGACAGGCGGCTCGGATCCTTGACAGCGCGTTGGCGCACCCCGAGCCGGATGACGACCCGGTCGCGTTGGTGGAGGTGCTCGTCTACCGCGCCGAGGTGGCGATGGCCCTGAACGATCCGCCCACGGCGGCCGAGATGCTCGCCCGCGTCGAGCGTGTCGCGTTGAGCGCGGACGACGCCACCCGGGCTGCTGCCGCGTACGAGGCCGCCACCGACCTCACGGCAGCACTGCCCTAGCTACCACGGGAATCGTCGCTGGACCCGAGGGGTCACCGTCCAAGATCATTGCACGCATGGGTGCAGCACTGTGTCTTCTCTCCGCGGCCTGCTTCGGCGCGATGGCGATCTTCGGAAAGCTCGCGTACGACGCCGGGGTGTCACCCGGGGCGTTGCTGCTGGTGCGCTTCAGCCTGGCCGCCGTCCTGCTGGCGATGGTCCTGCTGGTGCGACCGGGCCTGCGCCACGCCGGTGCGCGCGCCGGCGACGCGCCCGGGCGGACGCCGATGAGGCGGGGGCGGGTGCTGGCCATCGCCATCGGCCTGGGCGCGGTCGGGTACGCCACGCAGGCGAGCCTGTTCTTCTCCGCACTGCAACGGATGGACGCCTCGCTGCTGGCCCTGATCCTCTACACGTACCCGGTCATGGTGACCGTGGTGGCGGTGGCGCTCGGCCGGGACCGGCTCAGCCCCGCGCGCGGGGCGGCGCTCGTGGCGGCCTCGGCGGGCACCCTGCTGGTGCTGCTCGGTGCCGGCGGGGTGAGCTTCCACCCGGTCGGGGCGCTGCTGGCGTTCGCCTCCGCGGTCACCTACACCGTCTACATCCTCATCGCCGACACGGTGGTGCACCGGTTGGCCCCGGTGGTCCTGACGGTCCTGGTGATGACCGGTGCCGCCGGCACGCTCGGCGTCCGCGCCGTGCTCACCGGCGGCGTCGACCTCGGGTTCGGGCCGTCGGGATGGTTCTGGCTGGCCTGCATCGCCGTGGTCTCCACCGTCGTGGCGATGCTCACCTTCTTCGCCGGGCTCAAACGCACCGGCCCGTCGACGGCGGCGATCCTGTCCACCTTCGAGCCGGTGGTCACCGCCGCACTTGCCACCCTCGTCCTCGGCGAGTCCCTGACCCCGGTACAGCTGTTCGGCGGCGTGCTGGTGCTCTCCTCCGTCGCCGTCCTCCAACTACGCCGGACCCGCCGTCAGGACGGAGCGCCGTCGGAGCGCGATCGGTCCGCCGCAGCGGCGGGCGTCGGGTCGTAGGCGGTCAGCCGGCGCGGCGGCGGCGGAACCAGGTACGCCTGCGCGGCGGCGGCGTCTCGTCGGCAGCGGCCTGCGAGGCGGTACGGGCGGCTCGGCGGTCGGCCTGCCAGCGCTGCACCACCGTGTCGGCGTTCACCGGACGCACCACCACCCGCGGGCCGGACGGGTTACGCAGCCACGCCATGATCTCTTCGTTCAGAGCGGCGACGCAGGCCCGCACGGACCCTTCGGTGGGCAGGTCACGCACCTCGGCGGGCAGCTGCTCGATGCGGCGGCGCAGCAGCAGCGGGGTGGGTAGCAGCAGATCGGTGGGCACCTGCTCGCGTTCCATGAAGCTCTTGATCCACCAGGACTCGTCGTAGGGCAGGCCACGGCCGGGGATCGGCTTGCCGGCACCGGGCAGGTTGTCGAACTCGCCGCGTTCCTGGGCCGAGCGGATCTGTGCTTCGACCGACGCCTGCCAGCTGTCCATTCCGCCACCTCCCCCACCTCACGGTAACGCGACCACGGGTACCCGATGCACAGCGTCACCGCGTCCGTCGGCATTCCGCGAGTCGTCCGTCGAGCCGCACCAGGGCGGCACTAGGCTCCCCGACGAAGACGGGGGGTGTACGACGATGGTGAGTACTGCCGGAATTGTCGGGATCGCGCTTGTTGCTCTGGGGCTGGTGCTGACTCCGGGGCCGAACATGGTCTACCTGGTGTCGCGGTCGGTGACCCAGGGGCGGCGCGCCGGGTTGATCTCGCTGCTCGGGGTGGCGGCCGGTTTCGCGGTCTACCTGGCCGCCGCGGTGGCCGGCATCGCCACGGTGTTCGTGCTGGTGCCGGCGCTGTACACGGCGGTGAAGGTGGCCGGTGCGGGATACCTGCTGTGGCTGGCGTGGCAGGCGGTGCGCCCGGGTGGGCATTCGCCGTTCACCCCGACGCCGCTGCCGGCCGACCCGAACCGTCGGCTGTTCACCATGGGCCTGGTCACCAACCTGCTCAACCCCAAGATCGCCATCTTGTACGTGTCGCTGCTGCCGCAGTTCATCGACCCGAGCCGGGGTGCGGTGGCGGTGCAGAGCCTGCTGCTCGGGTCGACCCAGATCGCGGTGGCGTTGACGGTGAACGGGCTGATCGTGCTCACCGCCGGCAGCATCGCCGGGTTCCTCGGCCGACGGCCCATGTGGCTGCGCGCGCAGCGGCTGGTGATGGGTACGGTGCTGGCGGCACTGGCCGTACGCATCGCCGCCGACCGTTCGCACGCCGCGGTGGCCGCGCCCTGACCTTCAGTGTTCGCGCAGCACGGCGACGCCGCCGGGCGGCAACTGCACCGCCTCGTCGACCGCGGTCGCGGTGAGCAGGTCGGTGCCGCGGGCCGGAACCCGTTGCGGGGTGTCGGTGTGGTTGAACAGGAACAGCCAACCGCCATGCGCAGCAGCACGGCGGCGGACCGCCTCGACGCCGGCCGGTGCGTCCGGGCACACCGGGGTGAGGCCGGCCGACCGGGCCGCCTCGTCGAGCAGGCGGCGATAGGTGGCGTCGTCGGGTCGGGTGGAGACGTACCAGGCGGTCCCGGAGCCGGCCCGGTGCCGGGTGATCGCCGGCTGGCCGTCGAGGACCCCACCGGCGTACGCGGTGATCACCTGCGCGCCGGTGGGTCGTAGCGTCTCGGCCCAGATCCGCCCGGTCCCGCCGTCGCTCAGCCGCACCTGGTCGTCGGCGGCGAGCGGATGGAACTCCTCGACCCGCACGCCGAGCAGGTCGCGTAGCGCGCCCGGGTAGCCGCCGAGTCGCACCCGGGCGTGTTCGTCGGCGACCCCGCTGAGGTACGTGGCCAGCAGGTGTCCCCCGCCGGTGACGTACTCGCCGACCCACTGGGCGGTGTCGTCGTCGGTCAGGTAGAGGGCGGGCAGGACGAGCAGCCGGTATCCGGTGAGCGGGTCGCCGGGCAGCACGATGTCGCAGCCGTAGCCGGCGTGCCAGAGGGCGCGATGGGCGGCGGCGGTCTCCTGCTGGTGATCGAGCCGGTCCGAGGGCATACCCGGGTGGCGCAGCGCCCACCCGCTCGCCGCGTCCACCACCAACGCCACACCGGCCTCGACCTGCCCGTCGACCTCGGCGAGTCGGTGCAGGGCGGCGCCGAGGGCGGTTGCCTCGCGGAAGACCCGGCTGTCCGGGCCGGCGTGTGGCACCAGCGCCGAGTGGAAGCGTTCGGCGCCGCCGACAGGGGCCCGCCACTGGAAGAACATCGCCCCCTGCGAGCCGCGGGCGACGTGGGCGAGGCTGTGTCGGGTCATGCGGCCGGGTTCCTTGGTGTGCGCCCGACCGGTGGTGTGGATCTGGTGGGGGGCGCTTTCCATCAACAGCCAGGCCGACGTCGCGTCGCCACGGTGGCGGCTGCCGTGCCGCGCCCAGCCTCGGGCCAGGTCGCCGACCAGGGCAGTCTGTTCCTCTGCGCCGATGTCGACCGCCGACGGGTAGTGGTCGACGGCGACCAGGTCCACCTCGCCGGCCCAGCGGGCGTGGTCGACCGGTACCCAGTCGCCGAGCACGTAGTTGGTGGTGACCGGGATGGCCGGGTTGGCGGCGTGCAGCAGGTCGCGTTGTTCGCGGTACGCGGCCAGCAGGGTGTCCGACCAGAAGCGACGGAAGTCGAGCAGCTGGCCGGGGTTGGCCAGGTACTGGGTGGCGCGGGGGGTGCTGATCTGCGTCCAGTCGCTGTAGTGCTGGCTCCAGAAGCTGGTGACCCAGGCGTCGTTGAGGGCGGCGAGGTCGCCGTGCCGGTCGGCCAGCCAGCGGCGGAACGCGCGGGCGGTGTGTTCGCAGTGGCAGGTGGTGCCGTACTCGTTGTGCACGCGCCACAGTGCCAGGGCCGGGTGGTGGGCGTACCGGTCGGCGAGGGCGCCGGCGATGGCCAGGGCCGCCGTACGGTAGGCGGGTGCGGCGGCACAGTAGGTGTCCCGGCTGCCGTGGTGCAGGCGTACGCCGTCGGCGGTGACCGGCAGGGCGCCCGGGTGGGCCGCGGAGAACCACGGCGGCGGGGAGGCCGTCGGGGTGGCCAGGGCGACGCGGATGCCGCCGGCGTGCAGCAGGTCGAGCACCTCGTCGAGCCAGTCGAAGGTGTACCGGCCGGGGGCCGGTTCCAGGCGGGACCAGGCGAACACGCCGACGGTGACCAGGTTGACCCCGGCCTGGCGCATCAACGCGACGTCCTCGGCCCACACCGACGCCGGCCACTGTTCCGGGTTGTAGTCCCCGCCGAAGCAGAGTCGGCCGTCGCTGAACATGCCACCCACCCGCCCATTTAGTTTGAGATCCGTCCAAACTAGGGATGGACTCTGCCCATGTCAAACCCGGCCGATACTTCCGGGATGGCGGCAACTCGTTGACAGTTCGTTGGAAAGTTAAAGAAACTGTCGGCACCGCCTGCGGTGGGTCGGTCCACCGCAGGGACCGGCCGGAACCGGCACAGCGGAAGGGAGTTTGCCGCCTCCGGCGCCCCGACTAGCATTAGTTGGGTTTCCAATCCAATAGACCGATCGACGGTGATCTGTCCCAGGGCAGGCAAGTGCCAGCGCGGCCGGCGGCGTGCCCGGCCCGCCACGGCCGTACGCGATGATGGACGCACGCCGTGACACCGGCGCAGGGAGCGGGCAGATCGTGATCAGCATCCACAGCGAGCCGCAGCCGACCGACCTCGGTGACGTGCGGGTCGCCAACCGGGCGGTCGTGCTGCGACACGTCCGTCTGCACGCCCCGTGTTCCCGGGCCGACATCGCCGCGCACACGGGCCTGAACAAGGCCACCGTCTCCAGCCTGGTGGCCGAGCTGATCGACAAGCGGTTGATCCGCGAGACCGGGCTGACCGAGAACCGGGTCGGCCGCCCCGCGACGATGCTCGTGCTCGACGGTGAGCCGTACGCCGCCCTCGGCCTGCAGATCGGCGCCGACGAACTCGTCGCGGTCGCCATCGACCTGGCCGGCAACCGTCTGCTGACCTGGCGGCGGGCCTTCGCCGCCGGCACGGCCTCCCCCACCGAGACGCTACGGGCGCTGGCCGTGCTGGCCCGTCGGGCGATCGGCCGGGTCGGCGCGCAGGGCCGTACCGTGCTGGGTCTGACCGTCGGCGTGCCGGGGCTTGTCGACTCGGCCGGCACGGTGCCGGTGGCCACCGCCCTCGGCTGGCGGGAGGTGCCCGTCGCCGCCGAACTGCGTGCCGCGCTGCGGGAACCGGCCTTCACCGTCGGCGTCGACACCGTCGCCAACCTCGCCGCCATCGCCGAACAGCGGCACGGCGGGCACGCCGGCACCGCCGACCTGGTGCACCTGACCGGCGGCATCGCCGTCGGCGCGGGCATCATCGCCGACGGACGGCTGCTGCGCGGCGGGCGCGGCTTCGCCGGCGAGATCGGCCACCTGTGCCTCGACCCGAGCGGCCCGCGATGCTTCTGCGGCGGCCGGGGCTGCCTGAGCGCCCTGGTCGGCCTGCCCGCGGTGGTCAGCCGGCTGCTGCCCGACGTCGAGGCCGACGGCCCGGTCACCGACTACCTGCCGGAGTTGCAGCGGATCGTGGCGCTGGCCCGGCAGGACGACCCGGCCGTGCTCAGCGGGCTGGCCGAGGTCGGCCGGCACCTCGGGCAGGGGGTGGCCGTCCTGGTCGACCTGCTCAATCCGGAGGCGGTGGTGGTGGGCGACCACCTCGCCACCCTGGCCCCCTGGCTGCTGCCCGCGGCCCGATCCGGGCTGGCCACCCGCGCCCACGCACCCGGCGCCGGTGGCTGCCGGCTGGACGCCTCCATCCTGGACACCGCGGCGGCCCTGGGTGGCGCCACCGCCGCCTTGGCCGCCGTCGAGGCAGGACGCCTGCCCGGGCGCTGACCCCGGCGACGCCGCCCGATCCGGGTGCTCGACGGAGCACCGCGTCCGACCCTGCGCCGAGTCTTGACCGGACCCGTGCCGGGTGCCAACCTCGAAGCGAGCCGCTCCGCTCGGGCACCCGGGGCGGCTTGCTTTCCACGGTTTGTCGAAGCGCTTCACCAGCGTCCGGGCCGACGACCGTCATCCCACCCTGACCTGCGACGCCGCTCGGCCATCGGTCGTCGAAGCGCTTCGACTCCCGGCGTGCCGGGCACTGGAAGGCGAACCACCATGACCGACCGCAGTACGCCCCCGCACCAGACACGCGTCGACGACCTGGTCGCCGCGCTGACCCTGCCGGAGAAGATCGGCCTGCTGCACCAGTGGCAGGCGCCGGTGCCCCGGCTCGGCCTGCCCGGCTTCCGCACCGGCACGGAGGCGCTGCACGGTGTCGCCTGGCTCGGCCCGGCCACCGTCTTCCCCCAGGTGATCGGCCTGGCCAGCAGCTGGAACCCGGACCTGGTGCGGGCCGTCGGCGTCGCCGTCGGCGAGGAGGTACGCGCCAAGCATCACGCCGACCCGCAGCGCGTCGGCCTCAACGTGTGGGCGCCGGTGGTCAACCCGCTGCGCGACCCCCGCTGGGGACGCAACGAGGAAGGCTGGTCGGAGGATCCGTGGCTGACCGGGACGCTGGCCACCGCGTACGCCCACGGGCTGCGCGGTGACCATCCGCAGCGGCTGCGGACCGCCCCCACGGTCAAACACTTCCTCGCCTACAACAACGAGACCGACCGGGCCACAACCTCCAGCGACCTGCCACCCCGGGTGCTGCACGAATACGAACTGCCCGCGTTCCGGGCCCCCATCGCCGCCGGCGCGGCGGTCGCCGCGATGGCCTCCTACAACCTGGTCGACGGGGTGCCGGCGCACCTGAGCCCGCTGATCGAGGCCGAGTTACGTCGCTGGGCGCCGGGTGAGGTGCTGGTCGTCGGTGACGCGGGTGCGGTGAGCAACCTCGCCGGGGTGCAACGCCACCTGCCCGACCACGTCAGCGGATTCGCCGCCGCCCTGCGGGCCGGCGTCGACAGCTTCACCGAGGACGACACCGACAGCGCCCCCACCCGGCAACGCCTGACCGAGGCGCTGCGTCGAGGACTGATCAGCGTGGCCGACGTCGACCGGGCGGTACGCCGGATCCTCACCCTCCGCTCCCGCCTGGGTGATCTGGACCCACCGGAGACCGACCCGTACGTCACCGGCACCGACGTGATCGACTGCCCGGCGCACCGGCGACTGGCCCGGGAAGCCGCCCGCCAGTGCGTGGTGCTGCTGCGCAACGACGGCCTGCTGCCCCTGACCGCGCCGCCGCGCATCGCCGTGCTCGGCCCGCTGGCCGACACCGTGTACGAGGACTGGTACAGCGGCACCCTGCCGTACGCGGTGACCCTGCACGACGCGCTGGCCGCGCGGCTGCCGCAGGTCAGCACCCATGCCGGCGCCGACCGGATCGCGTTGCGGGTGGCCGGACGCTACGTCGGCTGCCCGGACGACGCCGACGGTGGCCCGCTGAGTGTCGACGTCGAACCGGCCTGGTTCGACGTGTTCGACTGGGGACGGGACACGGTGGCGTTGCGGGCCGTCGGCAACGGCCGACACGTCGGCGTCGACGACGACGGCGTCCTGGTCAACGACCGCCCGGGGCCGGGCGGCTGGGTGGTACGGGAGACCTTCCAGTTCGACCCGCTGCCCGCTGGCACGGTGCTGCTGCGGCACCTGGCCACCGACCGGTACGTCACCGTCGACGCCGACGGGCTGCTGCGGGTCGACGGCGACGGACCGCAGGCCGCCACCGCCTTCGTGATCGAAGTCGGGGTCGACGGGGCCGCCGAGGCCGCCGCGCTGGCCGCCGCCGCCGACGTGGCGGTGGTGGCGCTGGGCAACCATCCGATGGTCAACGGCCGGGAGACCGAGGACCGGGACGACCTGGCCCTGCCGGCCCGCCAGGAGGCGCTGCTGCGGGCCGTGTACGCCGCCAACCCACGCACCGTGCTGGTGGTGACCAGCAGCTACCCGTACGCGATCGGCTGGGCCGAGCAGCACCTGCCGGCGGTGCTGTGGTCCGCGCACGGTGGACAGGAACACGGCAACGCCCTGGCCGACGTGCTGCTCGGCGACGCCGAACCGGCCGGCCGGCTCACCCAGACCTGGTACGCCGACACCGCCGAACTGCCCGACCTGCTCGACTACGACGTGATCGGCGCCGACTTCACCTACCTGTACCACCGGGGTGAGCCGCTGTTCCCGTTCGGACACGGCCTGTCCTACACCGACTTCGACTACACCAACCTGCGCCTGAGCGCGACGGCGGTGCCGGCCGGTGCGGAGGTCGAGGTGAGCGTGGACGTCACCAACACCGGCGAGCGGGTCGGCGAGGAGGTGGTGCAGCTCTACACCCGGCAGCGTCGCTCCCGGGTCAAGCAGCCGTTGCGTCAGCTGCGGGACTTCGCCCGGGTGACGGTGGCGCCCGGCGAGTGCCGCACGGTCACCCTGCGGCTGCGCACCGCGGAGCTGAGCTGGTGGGACGCCGACCAGGGCCGCCTGGTGGTGGAGGACGCCACCCACAGTGTGCTGGTGGGCCGCTCCGCGACCGACGTCCGGCTCACCGGCACCGTGGCCGTACGCGGTGAGACGCTGCCGTGTGCGTCGCGGCTGTCCAGCACGAGCGGGGCGCGGTGAGCGGGCGCGGACGGGTGGCGTCCGGGCAGCCGACCATCGCCGACGTGGCCCGCCACGCGGGTGTCGCGGTGAGCACCGTGTCGTACGTGCTCAGCGGCAAACGGGCCATCTCCGAGGTGACCCGCAGCCGGGTGCTGTCCAGCATCCGGGTGCTCGGCTACCACCCGAACGCCGGGGCGAGGGCGTTGGCCAGCCGCCGGTCCAACGTGATCGCGTTGGTGCTGCCGCTGCGCTCGGGCATCCAGGTGCCGGTGGTGATGCAGTTCGCCACCGCCGTGGTGACCTCGGCCCGCCGCCACGACCACGACGTGCTGCTGCTCACCTCCGACGAGGGTCCGGAAGGGCTGCGCCGTATCGCCGCCGGTGCCCTGGTCGACGGGGTGCTGGTGATGGACGTGGAGTTGCACGACGTACGGGTGCCGTTGCTGCGGCAGCTGGGCCGACCCAGCGTCCTGATCGGGCTGCCCGCCGACACCAGCGAGCTGACCTGTGTGGACCTGGACTTCCACCGGGCCGGGCAGTTGTGCGTGGAGCATCTGGCGGGCCTCGGTCACCGACGGATCGCCCTGCTCGGCGCTCCGGGGGCCGTCTACGACCGGGGCACCGGGTTCGCCCACCGTACCCGCGCCGGGGTGATCGAGGCGGCGGCCCGCCACGG
This sequence comes from Verrucosispora sp. ts21, assembly GCF_002879555.1. Taxonomy (NCBI): domain Bacteria; kingdom Bacillati; phylum Actinomycetota; class Actinomycetes; order Micromonosporales; family Micromonosporaceae; genus Micromonospora; species Verrucosispora sp. ts21. Next base: position 97,994 of record NZ_PNOZ01000003.1, read on the forward strand.
TGTCGACGCGGTGACCATGCCCTGCGAGGAGAACGCCGCCGACGTCCACCACCGGGTGGCCGGGCTGTTCGCCCGCCACCCGGACATCTCCGCGTTGATCGTGCAGAACGAGGCGGCGGTCGCACCGATGCAGGCGGCCCTGGCCGCGTCGGGTCGCCGGGTGCCCGACGACGTGTCGGTGGTGGCGGTCTGCCCCGACCAGTTCGCCGACCATGCCAGTCCCCGGTTGACCTGTGTGCCGGTGCCCGCCGAGGAGATCGGCCGGCAGGCGGTGTCGCTGGTGATGGGCAAACTCCGCGACGAGCCGGTGCCGGAGGTCACACTGCTGCCGCCACGGTTGACTGTGCGCGACAGCACCGCCCGCCCCGGCCACTAGACTGCCCGTTCGATGGACGCCGAGCCCGCCACCGACACCCGCCCCTGCGCCCACTGCGGTGCCGACGTGCCGCAACGGGCCGGCGCGGGCCGACCCTTCCGCTACTGCCGGGACAACGACGGCGCCTGCCAGCGCGCCTCCCGCAACAGCCGGATGCGTCACCGCAACGCCCCCGGCCTGCCCGGTCAGGTGGCCCGCACCTGGGAGGCGGTGGACCGACTCGACCAGATCGTGCAGACGTTGACCGAGGCCCTGCACGCCGAACTGTCCCCGGCCGGGGTGGAACGGCAGCTGGCGCAGATACGGGCGGAGACGGCCGGTGCGGTCGCCGCGGCGCAGACCGAACGCGACGAGGCGGTGCGGGCGGCCGAGGACGCCGCGGCCCTGGCCGAGCGGGACCGCCGGCAGGCGCAGGCCACCACCGCCGAACGCGATGCGGCCCGCGTCGACGCCGACCGGGCCGCGCAGCAGGCGGCGGCCGCCGATGCGCGGGCCGAGCAGGCGCAGACCGACCGGGACGAGGCCCGTCGGGCCGCGGTCGCCGCCGAGGCGCTGCGCGCGCAGGCGCAGACCGACCTGGACGACGTCCGCGCACAGGTGGCGGCCACCCGCACCGACCTGGACGCCGAGCGACGTCGCACCGCCACGCTGGTCGCCGAACGTGACACCGCCCGCGCCGAGGCGCACCGCGCCGACCGGGTCGCCGCGGAGGCCACGGCACGCATCGAGGCGCTGCACGCCGAGGTGGAGCAGGTCCGCAGGCAGGAACAGCAGGTGCGGGCCGAACTGGCCCAGGCCCGTACCGACGCCGAGCAGGCGACCACGCGGCTGGCCGCCGTTCGCGTCGACCTCGACCAGGCGCAGCAGGCCCGGGCGCAGGCCGAGGCGGACCGGCAGCGGGCCCAGGCCACGGCCCGGCAGGTCGGGGGCGACCTGGCCGCGGCGATCGCCGACACCGATTCGCTGCGCGTCGATCTGGCCGCCGCCGTCGCCCTCGCCGACACCCTGCGCGCCGACCTGGCCGCCGCCGTCGCCCTCGCCGACACCCTGCGCGCCGACCTGGCCGCCGTACGGGAGGCGGCAGCGGCCGCCGACAGCCGCATCGGCGAGCTGACGCAGCGGCTGCGGGTGGCCGAGAGCGACCGCGACGATGCCCGGGAGCGGGTCGCCCAGCTCGCCGGTCAGGTCGCCGAGCTGGCCACCGCGCTGACCCGGCGCGCCCCCACCGGCTAGCCACGCAGCCCCTCGCGCGCCCGGTCGGGGAGGGTTTCGGGGTGAAGGTGGCGAGGCGCTACGCCGGTGCGGTGGGGCGGCGGGCTAGGATTTGCGCTGACGGCGGCGATGGGCCGCACGACCCGGCCGGGGCGGACCCCGCCGGGCACATGCCGTGGCCGGTTACCCTTGACCGTGCACCCGCGGGTAGCGGGCCGTCGAGGCGTGGCTGTGGGGAATGGCCCGGCGACGGCGGACCGTTACACCGACAGGACCAGCACCACCGAAGAGGGGAAGTCGATCATGGGCGAGCGCATGCTGCGCGGTAGCCGACTGGGCGCGGTCAGCTACGAATCCGATCGCAACACGGAGCTCGCGCCGCGGCAGACCCGCGAGTACCTGTGCGCCAAGGGCCACCAGTTCGAGGTTCCGTTCGCCGTCGACGCCGAGGTGCCCACCACCTGGGAATGCAAGTTCGACGGCAGCGTGGCCCGGCTGGTCGACGGCACCGAGCCGGAGCAGAAGAAGGCCAAGCCGCCGCGTACCCACTGGGACATGCTTTTGGAGCGGCGTTCGATCGCCGAACTGGAGGACATCCTCGCCGAGCGGCTTCAGGAGGTACGCACCCGCCGCGGTCGCGCCTGACCCGTCCGACAAGCGACGCCCCCGGGAGATCCACTCCCGGGGGCGTCGTTCGTTGTCTCGTCAGCGTGGCTCGACGATCTCACCTTCGATGGCCTGACCGTTGTCGACCACGGGCGCGACCGGCGGGGGCGGTGCGGCGGGACCGGTGGGCTCCGGTCGGCCCGCCTCGCCCGGTTGCGGCGCACCCCGGTACACCCGCACCCGACGCGGCCCGAACAGGTCACCGGCGGTCATCGACGACACCCGACGCTCGGCGGCCCGCTGCATCCCGCCGCGCGCCACCTTCCGCACCGGCGGCACCAGCAACACCACCCCCACCAGGCCACTGACCAGGCCCGGGGTCGCCAGCAGCAACGCGCCGAGCAACCCCACCAGCCCGTCGGTCACCTGCCGTCCCGGCGGCCGACCGGACTGCGCGGCCTCCCGGAAACCCCGCCAGGCGCGGATGCCTTCCCGCCGCAGCAGCACCATGCCGAGCAGCGACGCCGCGAACACCAGCAGGGTCGCCGCGCCGAAGCCGATCGCCCGGCCCACCAGCACGAACACGGCCAGCTCCGCGACCACGGACACCAGCAGGGCCAACGGTACGAACCGCAGTGACCGGCGCATATCACCCCATCCGCCGCATGGCGTGTCAACGTACGCGGCTGGCCGGTGCGGCGCAGCCGTCTGCGTACCTCCAGCATGACACGACCCGGCTCACGGCCACCGCGCCTGCCCCGCCGTGGCCGCCCGCCACCCCCGCCGCACCGCCGTGCGCCTGTCGTCCACCGCCCACCCGGTGATCCGCCACAACGCCTCCACCACGATCAGCGGACTCATCTTGCTGGCGCCGCGTTCCCGCTCCGCGAACGTGATCGGCACCTCCGCGATGCGGGCCCCGGCCCGATGCGCCAACCGGCACAACTCCACCTGGAACGAGTAGCCCTGCGAGGACACCGACTCCAGGTCCAGCAGGTCCAGCAGGCTCGACCGGTAGACCCGGTAACCGCCTGTCGCATCGGCCACCGGCATCCCCAACGCCAGCCGCGCGTACAGGTTGCCGCCCCGCGACAACAGCAGCCGCCGCAGCGGCCAGTTGACCACCCGCGCGCCCCGCGTCCACCGCGACCCGATCACCACGTCGGCGTCGACGGCCGCGGCCAGCAGGGCGGGCAGATCCCGCGGATCGTGCGACCCGTCGGCGTCCATCTCCACCACCGCGTCGAAGCCCCGCTGCCGCGCCCACGCGAACCCGGCCAGGTACGCCGCGCCGAGCCCCTGCTTGCCTTCGCGGTGCAGCACGTGCACCTGAGCGTCGGCGCGGGCCAGGTCCTCGACGATGGCCCCGGTGCCGTCAGGACTGTTGTCGTCGGCGACGAGCACCTCCACCTGCGGGGCGGCCCGCCGGACCCGACCCACGATCGCCGAGACGTTGTCGGCCTCGTTGAAGGTGGGAATCACCACCAGCACCCGGCCCACCCCAGGCACCTCGGTTATCGCCGGACGAATGGTCTCCTGCATCACCGCTGCCTCCCTCGTGCCGGCCCGCGGGTCTAGCCGGGGCGCCGCCGCAGCACCGCCGCGCCGGCCAGCGCAGCCACGGCCAGCCCGGCCAGCAGCACCTCCGGCAGCATCCCGATCCGGGTGGCCAGGGTGCGCCCCTCGGTCAGCGTCAGCTGCCGTACCACGACCGCGCGGGTGTTGAAGCCGGTCGCATCGCTTACCCGCCCGTCCGGGGCGACGAACCCGGACACCCCGACCGTGGAGGCCATCAACGCCGGACGACCGTGCTCGACGGCCCGCAACCGCACCATGGCCAACTGCTGACGGGCCTCGGCCACGTCGAAGGTGGCGTTGTTGGTCTGCACCACCAGCAACTGCGCCCCACCGGTCACCGTGTCCCGCACCAGCCCGTCGTAGGCGACCTCGAAACAGATCACGTCGCCGAGCACCACCGCCGGGGTACGCACCACACCCGCCTCGGTGCCGGCCACGAAGTCGGCGCGGACCCGGTCGACCTGCTTGCTGACCATCCGGGCGATGTCGCGCATCGGCACATATTCGGCGAACGGCACCGGATGCCGCTTGATGTACAGCTGCTCCAGGTCGGGGCCGGTACCCGGACGCCACAGCAGCCCCGCGTTGCGCACCTGCCCCTGCTCCGGCCCGCTCAACACCGCCCCGACCAGGATCGGCACGCCGACGGCGTCGGCGGCGGCCGAGATGCGGGCGCCGGCGGCCGGGTTGCGCAGCGGGTCGATGTCGCTGGAGTTCTCCGGCCACACCACCAGGTCGGGCTGCTCCCGCGCACCGGCGGCCACCTGGGCGGCCAGTTCGATCGTGGCGTCGACGTGGTTGTCGAGCACCGCCTGCCGTTGGGCGTTGAAGTCCAACCCCAGCCGCGGCACGTTGCCCTGCACGATGGCGACGGTGACACTGCCACCGCGTGCGGACCCGCCCAGCGGCACCAGCAACGCGGTGCTGAACAGCACCAGCACGGCCGCCCCGGCCCCGGCGGCCGGCACCCACCAGCGGGGTGCCGCGGTGGGCTGCCGACGGGCCCGGGCCAACCACCAGAGCCCGGCGACGAGCAGCCCACCGGACACCGCCACCGCGAACGTCACCAGCGGGGCACCGCCGAGGGCGGCCAGGCGCAGCAGCGGCGAACCGTCCTGACCGAACGCCAGCCGCCCCCACGGAAACCCACCGAACGGGGTGCGGTCACGCAGCGCCTCCTGACCCACCCACAGCACACCGGTCACCACCGGCCACACCGGCGGGAACCGGTCGACCAGCGGCGACACCCACGCCGTCGCCACACCCAACAACGCCAGATATGCGGCCTGCAACAGCGACAACAACACCCACGGCAGGTAGCCGGTGTGCAGGTTCGTCCACGCCAGCAACGGCGCGAACAGCGCCACACCGGTCACGAACCCCAGACCGGCGCCGGCGCGCAGCCGCCGCCGGTGCGTCGCCGCGGCCAGCAGCGCCACCCCCACCGGGGCCAACGGCCACCACCCGTACGGCGGGAAGGCCAGCAGCAACGCCAACCCGGCGGCCACCGCCATCGCCAGCGCCACCGGCAGACGCACCGGCGACAGGCGCGATGGCGGGGTGGCTGCGGCGACAGGGTCCACGGTCGTCACGGGCGAGTCGGGCACGGTCACCCGCCGAAGGCTACCGGGACCATCGGGGCGGTGACGCCGCCGGTCGGCCGACTCACATCCGGCGGGCCACCAGCACCGCGTCGTGCACGACGATGTCGCGGCCCTGCGGGTCCACCGCGCCACGCGAGCGGGTCTGCGCCACCAGCACCTCGAACTGCTGCGGGTCCAGGTCGGCGGCGACCTGCTCGGCGGTGAACATCATCTCCGGGTAGTGCATGCGGTGCGCCGTGGACCGCAGATCCTGCGGGTGATGCCCGACGATCAGCAGCCGCCCACCGGGCGCCACCGCGGCGGCCAGCCGCGCATACAGCTCCCGCCGCGGCTGCGGCGGCAGATGCATGAACTGCGCCGACACCAGGTCGTACGCCCCCTCGTCCAGCTCGCCGCGCAGCAGGTGGGTGTGCACCCACTCGATGCGCTGCGCGACCTGCTCACCCACCTCGCGGGCGTGCTGCGCGGCCCGCTGCAGGGCGGTCTTGGAGATGTCCACCCCGGTGACCCGCCAACCCCGTTCGGCCAGCCACACCGTGTCGGCCCCCTCACCGCAGCCCACATCCAGCGCCCGCCCCGGCGTCAACTCCGCCGCCTCGGCCACCAGCTGCGGGTTGGGTCGGCCACTCCACACCGCCGGCCGTTCCTGGTACCGCTGCTCCCAGCCGGCCTCGGTGAACGCCTCCTCTCGCACGCGGCGGTGCCGCGCCACCGCCTGCCGGGTGTCCTCCTCCATCAGGTCCGCGTTGATCGCCGCCGCGGCGGTGATCCCGGCCCCGGCCGCGCGGATCACCTTCGCCGACAGGTCGGCGACGTTGCCGGCCACCCACACCCCCGGCACCGAGGTGGCCCCCGACGGCCCGGCCGGCACCTGCTCACCGAGCACATGCCCGAACATCTCCACCGGCTCCGCCGCCAACCCCAACGACCCCAGCAACTCCGACCGGGCGGTCATCTTCGGACCCGCCACCAGCACGTCGCACTCCACGTGCTCCCCCGAGGCCAGCCGCACCCCGGTGACCTGGTCGGCGTCGACCGTCAGCTCGGCCACCGGGCCCGGCACCACGGCCACCCCCAGCGCGGCCAGCCGCTCGGCCTCCTCCGCGTCAGGCGCCGGCTCGTGGTGCAGCAGAAGCAGCACGTCGGCGCTCCACTGCCGCCACAGCCGCGCCTGGTGTGCCGCCAGCGGCCCGGTGGCCAGCACCGCGATACGTCTGTCGGCCGCCTCCCACCCGTGGCAGTACGGGCAGTGCAGCACGTCACGTCCCCACCGCTTCGCCAGCCCCGGCAGCGGCGGCAACTCGTCGACCAGACCGGTGGTGACCAGCAGCCGTCGTGCCCGCACCGTACGCCCGCCGTCGACGGTCACCGTGAACTCGTCGCCGTCGCGGTCGACACCGGTGACCCGCCCGGTCACCAGCTGCCCGCCGTAACCGGCCACCTCGTCGCGGCTGATCGCCGCCAACTGCGCCGGCGGCATGCCCTCCCGACCCGGGTAGTTGTGCACCCCGGCGGCCGGGGCGTTACGCGGCTCACCGGCGTCGACCACCAGCACCGAACGGCGTGCCCGGGCCAGCGTCAACGCCCCCGCCAGACCGGCGGCCCCGCCACCGACCACCACCACGTCGTACCTGTCGTCCATGTCCGCTCCCTCGTTGGTTCCGTGCGTCACCATCCACCCGCACCACCGGAGATGACAAGTATTGTTGCCGTTGTGGCAAACAACGAGGCGGTGCTGGCGGCGGTGGGTCCCCGCCTGCGGGCCCTGCGCAAGAACCGCGGCACCACCCTGAGCGAACTCGCCGACACCACCGGCATCTCGGTGAGCACCCTGTCCCGGCTCGAATCCGGACAACGCCGCCCCACCCTGGAACTGCTGCTGCCCCTGGCCCGCGCCCACCAGGTGCCGCTGGACGAACTTGTCGGCGCACCCGCCGTCGGCGACCCCCGGGTACACCCCCGCCCGATCGTCCGCCACGGCACCACGTTCCTGCCGCTGACCCGCCGCCCCGGCGGCCTGCAAGCCTTCAAACAGATCCTGCCCCCGCACAGCCCCACCGAGACGCAACTACAGTCCCACGAAGGCTACGAATGGCTGTACGTGCTCTCCGGCCGGCTGCGACTGCAACTCGGCGAGCACGACCTGATCCTCGAACCGGGCGAGGTGGCCGAGTTCGACACCCGCACCCCGCACCACATCAGCAACCCCGGCCCCGAAACCGCCGAGGTGCTCAACCTGTTCGGCCCGCAGGGCGAACGCCTGCACGTGCGGGCCCGACCCGCGACCGGCTGACCGACCACCACACCAAGTCGGGGCGCGGCGTGCGCCGCGCCCCGATGCTCCCAGGCCCCTTCCCGGCCGGTGGGGCGAGAGTGCGGCACGCCGACCTTCGGACCGACACGACGGTGACTGGCTGTCCCCGTCGGGCCGTTGTCTACTGGCCGTGCACCTCACCCTGCCCGTACACCGGTAACCGCGGCCGGTTCGCGCCGCCCCGCCGACCCCCGCCCGCTGGACCTGGCCGCCGCAACAACATGTCGCTCGGCCAGCGGACGAAGGGACGAAGCGAACAACAGCCACTTCCCGTGGTAGGACTCAAAGACGGTACGTGGGCCACCCCCGCCCTTGTCAACCCACCACCGCCGAGTCGTCACCACACATCGGCGTGTCGCACACCACCCGCACGGTGCAGCCGGTCAACCGAGCAGCGACCGCAGCAACCCCCGCGCCGCCACCGGATACTCCCCCACCAGCAGACCCGCCGCCGCCAACACGTAGTCCACATCGACCACCGGCCGCGCCGCCCGCGGCACCGCCCACCCACCGGCATGATCGGTCAACACCGCGTCCAGCACACCGCCCGCCTCGTTGTCCCGGGCGTGGCGCAACACCCCACCCGACCCGACCAGCAGCCGCACATCCCGCAGATCCCGCCCCGACCGCTCCCCCGTACCGACCCCACGGGCATGCCGACGCACCGCCACCGTCGCCGCCAACGCCGCGATCCGCGCATCCACCGCCCGCCCCGCCGCATCGGCCGGCAGAAACCCCGCATCGGCGGCCCGCCGCGCCGCCGCCGACGCCAACTCGTCCCGCTCGGCCTGCCCCACCAGCCGTTCCTCGACCGCGGCCCGCACCACCCCCGGCGCACTCCACCGCATCCCCAGATCACCCTCGACCGTGCGGGCCCGCCACAACGACCCCGCCACCTCCCGACCCGGCCCACTGGCCCGCTCGTCCGGCGTCAACACCGAATACACATCCGTGGTCGCGCCACCCACATCCACCACCACCAGATCACCACCGGCCACCTCGGCCAACGCCTCCACCCCGGTCAACACCGCATCCGGAGTCGCCGCCCGCACCAGGCCGGCGAACCGACGTCCCCGCGACAACCGCTTACCACCGATGACATGCCGCAGGAACACCTGCCGGATCGCCTCCCGCGCCGAGGCCGGCGCCAACACCCCAATCCGCGGCAACACGTTGTCGGCCACCGTCACCGGCACCCCCGCCGCCGCCAACAACCCCTGCACCTCGTCCCGGACATCCGCGTTGCCCGCCACCACCACCGGCACCCGGAACCGGGCCCGCGCCAGCCGGGTTGCGTTGTGCAGCAACGTCTCGGCATCCCCACCGTCAGTGCCACCGACCAGCAGCACCACATCCGCGCGGGCCGCCCGCAACGCCGTCAACTCACCACGACCGAGCCGCCCGGCTGCCACATGCACCACGTTCGCGCCCGCCGACAACCCGACCCGCCGACCCGCCTGCGCCGTCACCAGCGGCTCGTAACCCACCACCGCCAGCCGCAACCCACCCCCCGCCGACGAACACACAAACCACGGCACATCCCGCGCCCCCAGGCCCGTCAACGCCGACCCGACCGCCGCCTCCAGGCCGTGCAGCACATCCGTGTCCACCGACGTACGCGCCGACGCCGACGCCACCAACCCACCGCCGTCGAGATCCACCACCAGCACCTTGGTGAACGTCGAACCGACGTCGGCGCAGACCGCGACCCTCACGCCACCGGCGGAACGACCACCGTGCCGGTCGCCGTCACCACCACCACCGGCTCCGCCAACACCGCCGCCGCCGACCCACCCCGATCAGGCCGCCCCCGACACACCACCCGCGCCTCGAAATCGAGGGTCCGGCTACGGGTACCGACCCGCGTCACCGTCGCCACCACCTCCAGCACGTCCCCCGCCCGGATCGGCGCCCGGAACTGCACATCCGAATAGGACGCGAACAACCCCTCGTCCCCGTCGGTGCGGATACACACCTCCGTGGCCACATCACCGAACAACCCCAACGCGTACGCCCCGTCGACCAGATCACCGGCATAGTGGGCATGCGAATACGGCACGTACCGCCGGTGCGTCACCGACAACCCGACCCGCGAATCAGACATCACTTCACCCTCTTGTTCGTGTCCGTGAGCAACGCATGGACCAGGTAACTGGCCACCTCACCCGGCGTCGTCCCCCGACCGAAGATCCGATCCACCCCCAGCTCGGCCGCCATCGACTCGTCGAACCGCGGCCCACCGACGATCAGCAACGGCCGCCGCCCCGCCGGCATCGCCTCCCGGAACGCCGCCGACATCTCCCGCGTGTTGTGCAGATGCGCATCGCGCTGCGTCACCACCTGCGACACCAGCACCGCGTCGGCACGCTCCCGCCGGGCCGCCTCGACCAGCTCCGGCACACTCACCTGCGCACCCAGGTTCGTCACCTTCAACTCCCGGTAGTACTCCAGGCCCTTCTCACCGGCAATGCCCTTGACGTTGAGAATCGCGTCGATGCCCACCGTGTGCGCGTCCGTACCGATGCACGCCCCCACCACCGACAACTTGCGACGCAACCGCCGCTTCACCACCGCGTTGACCTCCTTGGCACTCAGCAGCGGAAAATCGCGCTCCACCACCTGCACCTTCGCCAGGTCCACCAGATGGTTCACCCGCCCGTACACCACGAAGAACGTGAACCCGTCACCGATCGGCTTGGCGTGCACCAGCATCGCCGGATCCATGCCCATCTTGTTGGCCAACTGCACCGCCGCGCCCTCGGCCCGCTTGTCATGCGGCACCGGCAACGTGAACGACACCTGCACCATGCCGTCACCAGTGGTGTCCCCGTACGGCCGCACCACCGTCTTCTCACTCATGCCGTGCAGGCCCGCACGGCCCTCGCTGCGCTCGGTGCGTTCACTCATGCCGGCTGCTCCAGGATCTCCGTGGCCGGGTTGTAGTAGTCCGCCTCGTGCCGGGCCACCCCGTCCAGACCCTTCCCCCGATCCGCCGGCCGCTTCATGATCCCGAACGTGCCCTCCGCGATCGCCGTCAACAACGACTGATCCCCGATCCGCTCCAACAGATCCACCGCCTCACCCAACACGCGGTGCGCCCGCTGCTGGATGAACCCGCCCGACGCCGGCACGAAATCCTCATGCAACCCGCCGGCCGCCCCCAGCACGTACCGCACGTTCTGCAACGCGATGTCCCGATCCGACAACCACGGCGTCACCACCGCCTCGGTCATCATCCCCACCAGCAGAATGCCCTGCCCCGTCATCGTGCCCACCAGATTGAAGAACCCGTCGAGCAGATTCCCCCGGAACACGTCACCGGTCATGTGCTTCGTCGGCGGCATCCACTTCAACGGCGCATCCGGAAACAACTCCCGCGCCAACAACGCGTGCGCCAACTCCAACCGCAACGACTCCGGCACATCAGGATTGATCTCGAACGCGTGCCCCAACCCCAACTGCCAGTCCGCCAACCCCGCCTCATGCGCGAAATACTCGTTCAACAACTGCGACACCGTCACCGTGTGCGCCTCGTCGACCGCATCCGCAGTGGTCAGATAGTTGTCCTCACCGGTGTTGATGATGATCCCCGCCCGCGCATGCACCTGCCGCGAAAAACGCTGATCCACAAACGTCCGAATCGGATTGATGTCCCGGAACAAAATCCCGTACATCGAATCGTTGAGCATCATGTCCAACCGCTCAAGACCCGCCAACGTCGCCATCTCCGGCATACACAACCCCGACGCGTAATTCGTCAACCGCACATAGCGGCCCAACTCCTTCGACGACGAATCCAACGCCGCCCGCATCAACCGGAAATTCTCCTGCGTCGCGTACGTGCCCGCGAACCCCTCCCGCGTCGCCCCCTCCGGCACATAGTCCAACAACGACTGCCCCGTCGACCGGATCACCGCGATCACATCCGCCCCGGCCCGCGCCGCCGCCTGCGCCTGCGGAATGTCCTCGTAGATGTCCCCCGTCGCCACGATCAGATAGATCCACGGCCGCCGCGCCGGATCCCCGAACCGCCGCACCAGGCGCTCCCGCTCCGCCCGCCGCCGATCGATGCGCCGAACCCCCGCACCCACCGCCCTACGCGCCGCCCGCCGCGCCGCCGTCGCCGCCTTTCCCGACGGCACCTCGAACCGCACCGACCCCGCCGCCGCCTTCTGCGCCAACAACGTCACATCGGTGATCTGCTCCCGCGCCAGCGCATCGAACACCGGCACCGCCACCCCGTGCCCCAACCCCACATCCGCCACCACGGCATCCACCAGCCGATTCACCCACGGAATGCCATCCGGATCCGCGCCGGTGACCCCCGCCAACCGCAACACGGCCCGCTCCACCGACACCGTGGTGTGGCTACGCGCCAACTCCACCACCGGACGCCCCGCCCGACGCGCCAACTCCCGCGCCCGCGCCACCAGCACCGGATCCAGATCAAGCTTGCCCGTCACGAAAGCCCTTCCCCCTGATAGATCACGTCACCACGCAACACCGTCGCCCGACACACCGGCAACGGCGTCGGATCCTGCTCCCCCCGCAACTCCGGATCCTCGGCCTGCAACACCGGCAGACCCCGCTGCACCCCCGCCGGCGTCGACCACACCGCGAACGTCGCCGGCGCCCCCAACGCCAACACCCCCTCGCTGTCCATGTGCACCGCCCGCCAGCCACCCCGGGTGTGCGCCGCGAACGCCGCCCGCACCGTCATCCGCTGCACCGGACTGTGATGAGCCGCCGCCGCCCGCACCGAACCCCACGGATCCAACGGCGTCACAGGCGAATCCGAACCGAACGCCAACGTCACCCCCACCCCGTGCATCGCCCCCATCGGATTCGACGCCAACGACCGCTCCAACCCCAACCGCGCCTCGTACATCCGACCCGCACCACCCCACAACCGGTCGAACGCCGGCTGCATCGACGCCACCACCCCGTACTCCACGAAAGCGGCGATCAACCGCCGATCCATCACCTCCGCGTGCTCCACCCGATGCCGCGCCGCCCGCACCCGATCCGTACCCAGCCGCTGCGCCGCCGCCGCGAACCCCGCCACCACAGTCGAGATCGCCGCATCGCCGATCGCATGGAAGCCGCCCTGCATCCCGTGCGCCGCACAGTCCAACAGGTGATCACGCACCTGCTCCGCACTCAGATACCCGTGACCACACCCGTCACCGTCGACGTACGCCTGCGACAGAAACGCCGTACGCGACCCCAGCGCCCCGTCCGCGAACAGATCCCCACCGGCCCCCACCGCACCCAACTCCCGCGCCCGCGCCGCACCACCCAACTCACCCCAGTACCCGTACACCTCCGGCACCCCCGCACCGGAGATCGACAACAAGCCGGTGAAGTCCTCCTCGTCGGAGATCTCCGGCCCACCACACTCGTGCACCGCCGCGATCCCCAACGACGCCGCATGCGCCAACGCCACCCGCTGCGCCGCCACCCGCTGCGCCCGCGTCACCGACGCCCGCGCCGCCGCCCGCACCACGTGATGCGCGTCCAGCCGCAACCAACCCGACCCGTCATACCCGGACACCGCCGCCTGCGGACACGCCGCCAGCAACGCCGAGGACACCAACGCCGAATGAATCGACGCCTGCGACAGATACACCCGCCGCCCACCGGCCGCCCGCCCCAACTCCACCGCCGACGGCGGCTGCGGCACCGACCACGTCGACTCGTCCCACCCGTGACCCAACACCACCGCGTCCGCAGGCAACCCCGCCGCGAACGCCGACACCGCGTCCAACAACTCACCGGCCGAGCGCACCCCGGACAGGTCCAGCCCCGACAACGCCAGCCCGGTGTCACTGACATGCACATGCGCGTCCACGAACGCCGGCGTCACCAACGCCCCGGCCAGGTCCACCACCCGGTCGGCGGTCGGCGCGTCCGCATCAGCACCCAACCAGGCAATCCGCCCATCCCGTACCAACAATGCCGTCGCGGACGGTTCCGCCGGACAATGCAGCACGCCACCGCGGTACAACGTCGAGGGGTTGTTCGTCATGGCCTCAGTCTGCCGCCAGCCGAGCCTCGAACAGCCCCCGCACCCCGGGATCAGCCCGCAACAACCCCAACGCCAACTCCGCGTGCCCCGGCACGTACCCGTTGCCGACCAGCATCGTCACGTCCGCGGCCAGGCCCTCGGCCCCCAACGCCGCCGCCGAGAAACTCGTCGCCATCGAGAAAAAGATCACTGTTCCGCCGTCGGCCGTCGCCAACACCGCACCGTGCTCACAGCCCGGCACGTCCACGCAGACCACCGTCACATCCGCCGGCACCCCCAACGCCGACGTCACCGCCGTCGACAACGCCACCGGATCCCGGGCGTCGGCCATCGCCACCGCATCACACAACCTGGCCGCCGTCAGCGCGTCACGCTCCGCCGCCACCGGCACCACCCCGACCGTACGACCCGCCCCCGCCTGCCGCGCCGCCGCCAGCGACAGCGAGCCACTCTTACCCGCGCCACCGATCACCGCCACCGTCACCGGCGGCCCGTCCACCGCCCGCTCGGCCACGTACCGCGACACCACCCGCGCGGTCAACGCCGGCGCCCCACACACGTCAAGCACCGCCAGCGACAACTGCGGATCCAGATCCTGCGGCAGCACCGCCGCGACCGACCGGGCGAACAGGATCGCCCACCCGTCACACGGCACCTGCTCACTACGGCCGTCCCAGCGGGCCAGGCCGTCGGTCACCACCAGCGGCGTCAACGTCAGCGACACCAACGTGGCGACCCGCTCACCCGACTTCAACCCCAGCGGCGAACGCCGGCCGGCCTCCTCCACCGTGCCGATCAACATGCCACCCGACCCGGTCACCGGGTTCTGCATCTTCCCCCGCGTCGAGATGATCTCCAGAACCTCGGCGCGGACCGCAGCACCATCACCGCCGTGCTTGTCGAACAGCTGCCGGAAACTCGCCGCATCCAGGTTCAGCCGCTCCACCCGGATGCGTACCTCGTTCGCCGCGATCTCCGGGCGCGCGTCAAGCCGCCAGGCCGCCTGCGGCAGCACCCCCGCCGGTTCCACGACGCGGTGCAGACCCACCGGTGACGTCACGCCGACCTCCCTGTCCGACCGCCTGAACCTCCGGCCGAGGCTCGCGAGGCGGGAAAACTTACGGCAGACTAATTTCTTGACCGGATATTTTCCAGTACCCTTCAGTACCTTCGATCAACCACCAGGAGGGGCCGTGACCCAGACCCACCCGCCGGTGCAGAGCACCCCGGCTGCCCAGCCGGCCCCCGCCAACACCACCGGCCAGCCCTACGAATACCGCCGCACCCCACTCGTCGAACCCGACTGGACCCGCTTCCCCGGCTGGCGCCACGTCACCCGCGACCAGTGGGAAAACGCCCAGTGGCAGCGCGTCAACTGCGTCAAGAACGTCAAACAGCTGCGCACCGTGCTCGGCGACACCGTCGACGAGAGCTTCTACGCCGACCTCGAAGCCGACCAACGCGCCATGGCCACCATGTCCATGCTGGTGCCGCCACAGATGATCAACACGATGGTGCCGTTCGCGCCGCCCAGCACCGAAGCCCTGCTCGCCGACCCGATCCGGCGCTACATGATCCCGGTCGCCTCCGACCGCCGCACCGACTGGCCCTCACACCCCTACGCCAGCCGCGACTCCCTGCACGAACACGACATGTGGGTCGCCGAGGGCCTCACCCACCGCTACCCCACCAAAGTCCTCGCCGAACTGCTCGCCACCTGCCCCCAGTACTGCGGCCACTGCACCCGCATGGACCTGGTCGGCAACTCCACCCCCGCCGTCGACAAGCTCAAACTCAGCCTCAAGCCGGTCGACCGCTACGACGCGCACATCACCTACCTCAAGGCCCACCCCGGCGTACGCGACGTGGTGGTCTCCGGTGGCGACGTGGCGAACGTGCCCTGGCGCAACCTCGAGTCCTACCTGATGCGCCTGCTGGAGATCGAAACCATCCGGGACATCCGACTCGCCACCAAGGCCCTCATGGGCCTGCCCCAGCACTGGCTGCAACCCGACGTCGTCGAGGGCCTGGAGCGGGTGGCCCGCACCGCCGCCCGCCGCGGCGTCAACCTCGCCATCCACACCCACGTCAACCACGCCCAGTCGCTCACCCCACTTGTCGCCAAGGCCGCACAGACCGCCCTCGACGTCGGCGTACGCGACGTCCGCAACCAGGGTGTGCTCATGCGCGGCGTCAACGCCACCAGCAAGGACCTGCTCGACCTGTGCTTCGGCCTGCAGGGCGAGGCCGGCATCCTGCCGTACTACTTCTACATGTGCGACATGATCCCCAACGCCGAGCACTGGCGGGTGCCGGTCTGGCACGCCCAGCAGCTCCAGCACGACATCATGGGCTACCTGCCCGGCTACGCCACCCCTCGGATCGTCTGTGACGTGCCGTTCGTCGGCAAGCGCTGGGTGCACATGGTCACCGAGTACGACCGCGAGCGCGGCATCTCGTACTGGACCAAGAACTACCGCACCTCCATCGAGTCGGCCGACCTGGCGGCGTTGAGCAAGCGGTACGCCTACTACGACCCGATCGACACCCTGCCCGAGGCCGGCCAGCAGTGGTGGCAGACCCACCGCGACGACTGACGCACTGACGGCACGTACCGCGAAGGGGCCCCCGGGATTGTCCGGGGGCCCCTTCGCGTCGCTCGTCACCTGTCGAAGGCGTTCTTCGCCTTGTTCTTCATGTCCTCGCCCGCCCGTCGCGCGCGGGCCTCGGCCTGCTCGCCGGCGCCCTCGGCGCGCATGCGCTCGTTGTCGGCCATGTCGCCGATGCGCTCCTTGGCGGTGCCGCTCATCTCCTCGACCTTGTTCTTCGCCTTGTCGATGAAGCTCATCTCGCCTCCTCTGCTCGGCCGGGACGGCCAAGCCCCGTGTTGTTGGTGTCCCCGGGTGTCGCGGGTGAAAACCCGAGGTGGGCGGTACATCGCGTAAGGCGTCCTAGGATGCTAGGTGGTCGGCGGGAGACGGGGACTGGTTGACTGGACCAATGGGACAGATCACGCTCATCCGACACGGCGCCACCACCTGGAGCACCGCACGACGGCACACCTCGTACACCGACCTGGGGCTGACGCCCGACGGCGAGCGGCAGGCCCGATCGCTGCGTCCCGCCCTCGCCGCCGAACGGTTCGTCGCGGTGCTCAGCAGTCCCCGACTGCGGGCGGTACGCACCGCCGACCTGGCCGGCCTGACCATCACCGACACCGACGAGGACCTGGCGGAGTGGAACTACGGCGAGTACGAGGGACAGACCACCGCCGAGATCCACGAAGACCAGCCGGGTTGGAGCGTCTGGACCGACGGGTGCCCGGGCGGGGAATCCCCCAGCGAGGTCGGCGAACGCGTCGACCGGCTGCTCAGCAGGCTCCATCCCCTGCTCGACAAGGGTCACGTCGCTCTCGTCGGGCACGCCCACTCGCTGCGCGTGCTGGGTGCCCGGTGGGTCGGCCTGCCACCGTCGGCCGGTGGACTGCTGCGACTGGACACCGCCACCCTCAGCCTGCTCGGCACCGAACACGGACGCCGGGTCATCCTGCGCTGGAACCACCCGCCCGCACCGCCTGTCGACGCGGTGGACGCCACGACGGCCCGACACTGACCCACGAAACGGCGACTGGCTCCGCCCCGGCGGGTGCCGGAAGGCGGAGCCAGTCGCCGCGACAGGTCAGAGGTAACGATTCGCCTCGTCGATGAAGTGCTGCGCGTACCCCTCCGACGGAATGTCCCCGAGGTAGTACTTCTTCAGGTCGTGCCGGGTGGCCGCCAGCGGGTCACTGCCGAGCAGATCGTCCAGCACCGGGTCCAGGTTTGTCACCCGGCCGCTGTGCGCGTCGATCACGTACGCCGCCCGGGCCAGCGGGAAGGCGTCGGTGAACCGCTCGGCCGGCGTGGAGACCGCGACCATCGCGAACGGCTTCTCCGAGTACAGGTAGTCGGCGACCACACTGGACACGTCCGACACCATCGCGTCCGAGGCGTTGAAACAGTCCACCACCGACATCTTCGTCTCGGCCTCGGCACCGAACACGTGCTTGCGGCCGCTCGTGCGACGGTCCTCGGCGAGCAGCGCCTTGATCCGCTCCGACTCCTGCGTCAACGCCGCCGAGCGCATCGTGTACGGGTGCGGCCGGAACACGATGCTGCAACCCCGCGACACCAACGCCTTGACGATGTCGTAGCCCACCAGCAGCGACGAGTAGTTCGAGTCGGCGTAGAAGCCGGCCCAGGTCGGGGCGTACAGCACCCGCGGCGCGGTCAACGAGGCGATCGGCGCGGCGGCGATCGCGACGTTCTCCACCTGCGGACGCCCGACGATGCTGAACATCTCCGCCGGCATGCTCACACCGTTGGCCGCGAACCGGTCCACTGCGGCCTGACCGGCGACGAAGTTCTTGTCGTACATCCGGAAGACCGGGTTGTGGCTCGGCACCTTGTCGCTGTCACCGTGGTTGAGCTGGATGTGCGTCAGGTTCGTGTACCGCACGAGGTGGTTGTTCTTCGTCGCCGTGTTGACGTAGAACGCCGCCCGCAGCGACGGGACGATCACGTCGTCGATCTGGGTCAACCCCGAGCGCAGCACCACCGGCGCCGTGGTCATCCGCAGCACCTCGTTGAAGTTGGCCTCGGAGCGCACCAGCACGAAGAACTTCTTGCCCAGCCGCTCCAGGTAGGGCAGCCACATCCCGACCTGGTAGGCGGTGCCGGCCGGCGCCTCCCAGTGCAGCAGGAAGACCGGCTCGTACGCGGCCAGCGCCGCGTTCAACCGCGTCTCGCTGGCGTGCCGGGCCCGTACCCGGGTCACCGCCTGCCAGCCGGTGAACGCGATCAGGGCGAGCGCGGCCACCGACACCACCAGCGAGATCACCTCGAGGGTGCCGGCGAACGCGCAGACCAGCGCCACCACCACGGCAGCGCCGTTGACAAGCACCGCCCGACTGGTGTTGGGCCGCAGGTTGGGCCGCAGACCACTGCCGCGCAGATTGGCCGACACCGGATAGACCGAACGGGACGTGGCCGTCACCGCCGGCTCGGCGAGAATCGCCAACGCCGCCACGCCGACCCCCAGGGCCAGCACCAGATCCGCGCCGGAGTGCACCACGCCGAGCAGGTAGGCGCAGGCCAGCAGAAGCAGGCGGATCACGAGTGTCGAACCGGAGGGGGTCGGACCGCCGCTCAGCGCGTTGCGCCACAGGTAACCGAGCAGGCCGAGCGCGACCAGGGCCGGGGGCAGCGCCCACCACGGCGAGTCCGCCACCGCCGCCAGCAGCAGCGCGGCCAGCGCCGCCACCTCGGCGGCCAGCGCGGGCAGTCGGCCCGCCAGCCACCCCCGCAACCCGGACTTGGCGCTCACCGGCGGGCGCCCGTCGACGTGCCGTTCATCCGCAGCACCCGGCTGACCCGGCCGCGCCAGCTCGCCAGGAAGGTCTGCTGGACCTTCAGTTCCTTCTCCAACTGGGTTACCCGCTCCTCGAGTGACTTGTATCCGCGGGGCTCGCGGAAGGGGGGTTCGAAGTCGTAGGCAGGTCGGGCCAGGTCACCGTCGTGGCCCTGCCGCAGCCAGCGCAGCCGCGACATGACCTGGCGACGCCCGACGGCGTCCGAGGCCATCAGCGTGTGCACCGGCCCGGGGAAGTTGGCGGAGGCGATCGCCTTGTCGTAGGCGGGGTTCTCCTTGCCGGGCTGGAACACGTGCTCGAGGTCGTTGTGCTCCAGGAAGCGCAGGTAGGTCTCGAAGGTCGGCACCTGACGCGGCAGGAAGGCGTCGAAGTCGGCCTCCTCGTAGAGCCGCTGCGCGTCGACGTCCGGCGGCAGGTCGGCGTAGAGGCGGTACGGGATGCCGTGGTACTCGGCCAGCTCGACGGTGCGCGAGTCGTGGGCCAGCACCACCGCCGGCGTACCGGCCAGCACCGCCGCGACGTTGCCGTGGATGCGGGTGCCGAAGGCGAAGTGCTGCTCGGCCATGAACTCGACCCAGGTCGAGGCGTCCACGAAGAAGCGCATCCGGTCGTTCTCGTACAGCGGATGCTCGGTGTGGATCGGCATCCGCTTGTTGCCGACCTTGGCCGGGTTCTCACCCCAGAGCATCAGGGCGAGACGGTGGTGCTGCTGCGGCACGATGACGCTGTTCGGGTAGCGGTCGGTGTTCGCCTCGACCAGCCGGTCCACCCCCTTGACCTTCGGGGTGTACGAGATGGCCAGCGGGCTGTCGTAGCGCAGGTGCCCGACCTTGCGCACCAGCGGCCCGAGCGGCCCGTTGCCGAACATCGACGGGCAGCCGATGACCCGCACGTGCTCGTCGCCGAAGCCGAGGTACTTCAGCATCCGCGCGGTGTACTCACCGCGTACGCCGATGGAGGCGGAGCGGTCCAGTACGGCCCGGGTGAACCGGGTGACGATCCGCTTGTACTCGTCGGGCAGCGAGTCGAACTCGGTGCCGTACGGCAGCTGGGCGCCGATGCCGACCACGGTGACGGGGATGGTCAGCTTCTCGATGACCTTCGCGAGTCGTTCCAGGTGCGGCAGGAAGGTGTCCCGGTACGAATTCGCCATCGGCAGCACGAACCGGTCGAACTCCTCGTTCGTCCGCGCGATGTACCGGCCCAGGTGAACCGGACGCTCGTGCACGTACGAGTTGGCGACCAGCTCGGCGTCGGGCACGCTCAGCGCCCGGAAGACCGCGCTGTAGAAGAGCATGTTGCCGGAGTTCGACCCGAACACCCCGAGTCGGGAGGTGGCCAGACTCTGCTCGTGGGACAGCACTGTCGCCGGATGTTTGCCGGCACGTACGAGGATGCGTGTCATGAGCGGGCACCGGACCCTGTGTGGCTGAACCGCGACCGTGCCGGTCGGAACATCTCATCCTCCCCTTGACGACACCCCGAGCGACCCGGTGCCGCGGCACCACCAGGGAACAGCGCGCGTACTGGCTCGCGCCGCTCACGATCGGGTCTCACTTCCGCAGAATCAGGGATGGATCCTAGCTCCGTATCCCGGAAGTTCACCGCACCGGGGTCGGATGTTCTTGATCATCTCGTCGCATTCCACGCATTCCCCTCAGCCCTCACCAGACGCCATCCCGAAACGCCTGGTCAGGGCGGGCCGCTCGGCTAACCGCCGGACGGCTCGGCGGCGACACCACGCGGCCGAGGCTGCTCCGCCGGCAGCGCGAGCTTCGGCGGACGGTGCTCGTACGGGGTGGAGAGCACCACTGTCGTGCGGGTGGTGACGTTCGCCGAGGTCCGGATCTCCTGGAGCACCCGCTCCAGGTCCGCCGGCCCGGCCACCCGCACCAGCAGCAGGTAGAAGTCCTCACCCGCGACCGAGTAGCACGAGTCGATCTCCGGCAGATGGGCCAGGCGTTCCGGCGCGTCGTCGGGCTGCGAAGGGTCGAAGGGCCGGATCGCCACGAACGCGGTAAGTGGCAGGTCGAGCGCCTCGAAGGAGACTTTCGCGCCGTAGCCCTTGATGACACCGCGCTGCTCCAGCCGACGTACCCGCTGGTGCACCGCGGAGACCGACAGGCCGACCCGCTCGGCGAGGTCCGTGTACGACAGCCGACCGTCGACGGTCAGTGCCGCGACGATGGCCCGATCGATCTCCTCCACGGCGTGCAACCTACCCGCTTAGCGCCCGATGTGCGACGTTCAGCCCTTCGCCAACGCCCGGGAAATCACCATCCGCTGGATCTGGTTGGTGCCCTCGACGATCTGCAACACCTTCGCCTCCCGGAAGTAACGCTCCACCGGATGATCGGCCACGTAGCCGGCGCCGCCGAGCACCTGCACCGCGTCGGTGGTCACCCGCATCGCCACGTCGGTGGCGAACAGCTTCGCCTTGGCCGCCTCGATCGAGTACGGCCGGCCGGCGTCGCGCAGCCGCGCCGCGGCCAACGTCAACGCCCGGGCGGCGGAGATCTGGGTGGCCATGTCGGCCAGGGTGAACCCGAGCCCCTGGAACTCGATGATGGCTCGGCCGAACTGCTGGCGCTCGCGGGCGTAGGTCACCGCGTAGTCCAACGCCGCCTGGGCCAGCCCCACCGCGCAGGCGGCGATGCCGAGCCGGCCGGAGTCCAGCGCGGCCATGGCGATGGTGAAGCCCTTGCCCTCCCCGCCGATCAGCCGGTCGGCGGGCACCCGGGCGTCGTCGAAGACCAGCTGCGCCACCGGTGAGGAACGCAGCCCCATGGTGCGCTCGGCGGTCTGCGGCGTGATCCCCGGCGTCGCCCGGTCGGCGAGCAGGCAGGAGATGCCCTTCGGGCCGGGCCCGCCGGTGCGGCAGAAGATGTTGTAGAAGTCGGCCGTGTGGGCGTGGGTGATCCAGGCCTTGGTGCCGGTGACGACGTAGTCGTCGCCGTCGCGGACCGCCTTCGTGGTCAGCGCCGCGGCGTCCGAGCCACCCTGGGGCTCGGAGAGGCAGTACGCGCCCAGCAACTCGCCACCGATCATGTCCGGCAGCAGGCTGCGCTGCTCGTCGGTGCCGAACGCGGCCACCGGGTAGCAGGACAGGGTGTGCACGCTCACCGCCTCGGCGACGGTGAGCCAGCGCCCGGCCAGGATCTCCAGCACCTGCAGGTAGACCTCGTAGGGCTGGGCCGCGCCGCCGTACTCCTCGGGGTACGGCAGCCCCAGCAGCCCGGCGCGGCCCAGGGTGCGCAGCACCTCCCGGGGGAACTCCCCACGCTGCTCGTGCTCGACGACCCTGGGTGCGAGCTCCCGGTCGGCGAGTTCGGTGGTCAGCTCCAGCAGGTCGTGGGCCTCGTCGGTGGGCAGGATCCGCTCGACGGTCATAGCTCGATCAGCTCCGTGGTGGTGGTGTTGAGCCGACGTACGCCGTCGGTCGTGCAGACGACGATGTCCTCGATGCGGGCGCCGTGCCGCCCGGCGAGGTAGATGCCCGGTTCCACGGAGAAGGCCATCCCGGCGACCAGCGGGCGGTCGTTGCCGGCCACCACGTACGGCTCCTCGTGGCCGTCCAGACCGATGCCGTGCCCGGTACGGTGCAGGAAGGCCGCGCCGTATCCGGCGGCGGCGATCGGCTCGCGGGCCGCGGCGTCGACCGCCTCGGCGGTCACCCCCGGACGGACCGCGGCCACGGCGGCGTGTTGCGCGTCGCGCAGCACCGCGTAGTAGTCGACGAACTCGGCCGGCGCCGGGCCACCGGCCACATAGGTACGGGTGCAGTCGGAGCGGTAGCCCGAGGGCATGGTGCCGCCGATGTCCACCACCACCGGCTCACCCACCCCGATCGGCCGGTCGGAGGTGCCGTGATGCGGGCTGGCCCCGTTCGGGCCGGCGGCGACTATCACGAAGTCGACGGTGACGTGCCCGGCGGCGCGGATCGCCGCGGCGATGTCGGCGGCCACCTCCACCTCGGTACGCCCCGGCCGCAGCCACTCGCCCATCCGCTCGTGCACCGCGTCGATCGCCGCACCGGCCTCGGCGAGCGCCGCGATCTCGGCGGGCGACTTGACGATCCGCAGCTCCCGCAGCACCTCGGAGGCCAGCCGCTGCCGGGCACCGGGCAACACCGCACGCAGCGCGAGGACCTGCTCGGCCCACATCCGGTCGGCCAGTCCCACCGCGTCGAGAGCCCCGTCGAGGGCCGCGGTCACCAGCGGGTACGGGTCGCTGCCGTCGGTGTGGTCGACGATGCGCACGCCGGTGGCCGGCGCCGGGGACGCCTCGGCCGCAGGCCGTTCCAGGGTCGGCACGATCAGGGTCGGCTCGCCCTCGGCGGGCAGCACCAGCAGGGTCAGCCGCTCACCGGCGTGCGCGTCGTAGCCGGTGAGGTAGCGCAGGTCGGAGCCGGGGCTGAGCAGCAGGGCGTCCAGGCCGGCGGCGGCGATGGCGCGTTGCGCGGCCACCAGTCGCTGCGGCGGGTAGAGTTCGTCGATTCCCACCCGCACAGCTTAACGGTCGTTTGGGGGCGGGTTGTGGACGGTCGCGGCCGAGCGTAGCCCGCCGACCGGTCAGGAATCGAGAAGCACTCCGCGGCGCAGCACAGCAAGCTGACCTTCAGGACATCCCGCCCGGCACGTCCCGTCGGGCCGGGCAGCTCATCTCTGCTGGAGGTCGCCGTGCGCTGGAACAATACCGTCCGACAGACCCACCGATGGACCTCGATCATCTTCGTGGTGACGGTCATCGTCGCCTTCGTCGCCGCCGCCCAGGCGGAACCCGCCGAATGGCTCTTCTACCTGCCACTACCCCCGCTGGCCCTGCTCCTGTTCACCGGGTTGTACCTGTTCGTGCTGCCGTACGCCGTCCGGCGGCGACGCACCGCGAGCTGAGTGCGGCGGCGCCGCACCGCGAGCCGCCTCGGCACGGCTCAGTGCATCAGCCAGAGGCAGAACGGGTGGCCGTCCGGGTCCAGGCAGACCCGGACGTCATCCTGCGGCTGGAACTCGGCCATGGTCGCGCCGCAGGCCAACGCGTGCGCCAGGGCCGCGTCCAGATCCTCGACGCCGATCTCCAGGTGCATCGACATCTGCTGCCGGCCCAGCTGCGCCGGCCAGGTCGGGCGGACGTACGCCCGTTCCCGCTGGAACGACAGTCCGACACCACCGTCGACGTTGTGCAGGATGACGTCGTCGGCCTCCTCGACCTTGATCTCCCAGCCGAGCAGCCGCACGTAGAAGCGGGCCAGCGCGGCCGGGTCGGGCGTGTCCAGGTTGACCGTGGTCAACCTCAGCCGGGTGGGTACGGACATCTGTTGTCCTCCTGGTCGTGCCGGGCACCCCGAACGTCGGTGGGGTGTGCCAGGCTGTCGGACGTGGCACAGCAGACCCCGATCATGCTCGTCGACGCGCCCAGTCTCTACTTCCGCGCCTACTTCGGCATCCCCGAGTCCGCCGCGAAGACCGCCGACGGCCAGCCGGTCAACGCCGTACGCGGCTTCCTCGACATGCTCGCCCAACTGGTGCGCACCCGCCGCCCGGGCCGGATGGTGTGCGCGATGGACCACGACTGGCGACCGGACTGGCGAGTGGCGCTGCTGCCGTCGTACAAGGCGCACCGGGTGGCGCCGGAGGGCGGCGAGATCGTGCCGGACACCCTCTCCCCGCAGGTGCCGATGCTCCTCGACGTGCTGGAGGCGCTGGGCATCACCGTGGTCGGCGCGGCCGGCTACGAGGCCGACGACGTGCTCGGCACCCTCTCGGTCACCCAGCCCGGCCCGGTGGAGGTGGTCTCCGGCGACCGTGACCTGTTCCAGTTGATCGACGACGCCCGCGGGGTGCGGCTGCTCTACATCGGCCGGGGCGTGGCCAAACTGGACGACTGCGACGACGCTGCGGTGCGCGCCCGCTACGGTGTGCCGGCCGACCGGTACGCCGAGTTCGCCGCGCTGCGCGGCGACCCCAGCGACGGGCTGCCCGGAGTGGCAGGTGTCGGCGAGAAGACCGCCGCCCGGCTGATCGACCGGTACGGCGACATCGCCGGCATCCTCGCCGCCCTGGACGACCCGGCCTCCGGATTCGCGCCCGGCCTGCGCGCCAAGCTCGCCGCCGCACGGGACTACCTCGCGGTGGCCCCGAAGGTGGTCCGGGTCGCCCTGGACGTGCCGCTGCCACCGCTGCCCACCGAGTTGCCGACCGCGCCCGCCGACCCGGATCGGCTGCTCGACCTGGCCCAGCGGTGGAACCTGGCCGGCTCCACCCGCCGCCTGGTCGACGCCCTCGCCACAGGCGCCGACTCCTAGACGACCTCGCGCAGGTAGCCGTCGATCGAGGCGGCGAGCACCTGCTCGCCGGGGCGGGCCCAGACGTCGGCGTGGAAGACTTCCACCTCGATCGGGCCGGTGTAGCCGGCCCGATCGACCGCCTCGCGCAGCCGGCGCAGTTCGATGCAGCCGTCGCCGGGCAGCGCCCGGCCGAGCAGCACCCCCTCGGGCAGCGGGGTGATCCAGTCGCAGACCTGGAACGAGGCGATCCGCTCCCCCGCCCGGACGATCTGCGCGTACACGGTGTCGTCCCACCAGACGTGGTAGGCGTCCACCACCACGCCGACCACGTCGGGGTCGAACCGTTCGGCGATGTCGAGGGCCTGGCCGAGGGTGGCGATGACACACCGGTCGGCGGTGAACATCGGGTGCAGCGGCTCGATCGCGAGCCGCACCCCGGCGGCCTCGGCGTGCGGGGCGAGGTCGGCGATCGCGTCGGCCACCCGGGCCCGGGCCCCGTCGATGTCCCTGCTGCCCTCCGGTAGCCCGCCGCAGACCAGCACCAGCACGGGTGCGCCGAGCGTGGCGGCCTCCTCGATGGCGCGCAGGTTCTCCTCGCGCCAGTCGTCGGCGGTGAAGAAGCCGCCCCGGCACAGGGTGGTCACCGCCAGCCCGGCGTCGCGGACCAGCGTGGCGGTGCGGGCCAGGCCGTACTCGGCGACCGGTTCCCGCCACAGGCCGATGCCCGGCACGCCGGCGGCCACGCAGCCGGCCACCACGTCGGGCAGCGGCCAGTGTTTCGTGGTGGCCTGGTTGAGCGAGAAGCGGCGCAGCGCCGCCCGGTCGGAGGTCACTGGGCCACCCCCGCGACCGTGAAGTACGCCCGGGCGCGGGCGGCGGCCAGGTCGGCGTCGGGCAGCAGCCCGGCGTCCTCGGCGAGGGTGAGCAGGGTGGCCAGGTGTGCCGGGGACCGGCCGGACTGCAGGCCGCCGACCATGGTGAAGTGGTCCTGGTGGCCGGCCAGCCAGGCGAGGAAGACGATGCCGGTCTTGTAGTACCAGGTGGGTGCGGCGAACAGGTGCCGGGCCAGCGGCACGGTCGGGGCGAAGATCTCGTCGTACCCGGTCAGGTCGCCGCGGTCGAGAGCGGCAAGCGCGGCGGCGGCGGCCGGGGCGATGGCGGCGAAGACGCCCAGCAGCGCGTCGGAGTGACCGCTGTCGTCGCCCCGGATCAGCTCCGGATAGTTGAAGTCGTCGCCGGTGTAGAGGCGTACCCCGGCCGGCAGCCGCCGCCGCAACGCCACCTCGCGGCCGGCGTCGAGCAGCGACATCTTGATGCCGTCCACCCGCGACACATGGGCCTTGATCAGCTCGACGACGGTGTCGGCGGCCAGGTCCAGGTCGGTCGAGCCCCAGTAGCCGGTCAGCGCCGGGTCGAACATCGGGCCGAGCCAGTGCAGCAGCACCGGGCCGTCGGCAGCGGTCAGCAGGTCGTCGTACACCCGCAGGTAGTCCTCGGCGTGGCGGGCGACGGCGGCCAGGTGGCGGCTGCACATCAGCACCGGCACCGCGCCGGCGGCCTGCACGTCGGCGAGTTGCTCGCGGTAGGCGGCGGTGACCTCGGCCAGGGTGGCCGGGCCGGGCGGAAGCTGGTCGGTGGCGACCCCGGCGACGATCCGGCCGCCGACCGCGCGGGCCTGCGCCGCGCTGCGCCGGATCAGCTCCCGGGTGCTCGGATAGTCCAGGCCCATGCCGCGCTGCGCGGTGTCCATCGCCTCGGCCACCCCGAGGCCGTACGACCAGAGGTGCTCGCGGAAGGCGAGGGTGCGGTCCCAGTCGAGCACGGCCGAGGTGCCCGGGGTGTTGTCGGCGCCCGGATCGGCCACCACGTGCGCGGCGGCGTACGCGATGCGGCTGCGCGGCGGGCCGTCGGGGCGCGGATGCCCGGTGCCGCCGGCCAGCCGCAGTCGCCGCCCGCCGGGCAGGGTGACGGTCGTGCCGCTCACAGCGACAGCTCCGGCACCTCGACGCGACGACCCTCGCGGGCCGACAGCAGACCCGACTCGGCCAGCTGCACGCCGCGCGCCCCGGCCAGGAAGTCCCACCGGAACGGCTCACCGGCCACCACGTGCCGCAGGAACGCCTCCCACTGCACCTTGAAGCCGTTGTCGAAGTCCTCGTTGTCCGGCACCTCGGACCACTGTGACCGGAAGTCCTCGGTGGCCGGCAGGTCGGGATTCCACACCGGTTTCGGGGTGAGGGCCCGGTGCTGCACCCGACACCGCCGCAGTCCCGCCACCGCGCTGCCCTCGGTGCCGTCGACCTGGAACTCGACGAGTTCGTC
The DNA here is from genome assembly GCF_002879555.1 of Verrucosispora sp. ts21. NCBI lineage: Bacteria > Bacillati > Actinomycetota > Actinomycetes > Micromonosporales > Micromonosporaceae > Micromonospora > Verrucosispora sp. ts21. The sequence continues at coordinate 125,727 of NZ_PNOZ01000003.1, forward strand.
GCGGAACACCCGCACCGCCCAGGACGAGTTGAGCTGGGCGATCACCCCGCCGTCGAGCTCGAAGACGGCGTACGCGGCGTCGTCGGCGGTGGCCTGGTAGGGCCGGCCCGCCTCGTCGACCCGGCGCGGAACGTGGGTGGCGATGGTGGCGGAGACCGCACGCACCTCGCCGAACAGCTCCGCCAGCACGTAGTGCCAGTGCGGGAACATGTCCACCACGATGCCGCCGCCGTCCTCGGCCCGATAGTTCCAGGAGGGACGCTGGGCGGGCTGCCAGTCACCCTCGAAGACCCAGTAGCCGAACTCGCCGCGCACCGACAGCACCTGACCGAAGAAGCCGCCGTCGAGCAGGCGCTTGAGTTTGCGTAGGCCGGGCAGGAACAGCTTGTCCTGCACCACACCGGTGCGTACGCCGGCGGCGCGGGCCGCGCGGGCCAGGTCGAGGGCCGCGGCAGTGTCCTCGGCGAGGGGCTTCTCGGTGTAGATGTGCTTGCCGGCCTCGATCGCCGCCCGGATGGCCTTCTCCCGCTGCTGGGTGACCTGGGCGTCGAAGTAGATCTCGACGTCGTCGCGGGCCAGCGCCGCCGCCAGGTCGGTCGTCCAGTCGTCCAGGCCGTGCCGTTGCGCGATCTCGCGCAGCTTGGTCTCGCTGCGTCCGACCAGGACCAGGTGCGGCCAGACGGTGGTGCCGTCGGCCAGTGGCAGGCCACCGGCGTCCCGGATGGCCAGCAGGGAACGCACCAGATGCTGGCGGTAGCCCATCCGGCCGGTGACGCCGTTGACGATGATGCCGATCGACCTGCGGGTCATTGAGGGATCCTTCCGCAACGAGGCCAGGTAAGCGCTTTCCTGCGCAGCCTAGAGCGCGCAGGAACGCCGGGGCAAGGGCTTTCCCGCCGGCAACGATCCGGCCGGCGAAATGCTGTCGCGCTACGCCGCCGTGGCGCAGACCATGGGCCACATGGACCCACAGGCCCGCGAGATCGTCGACTACTACACCCTCCGGTACCGCGAGGATCTGCGGCTCAGTGCAGGGCGGCCACAGGCTCGGCTGGAACGACAGCGGACCCTGGAGATCCTGCGGGAGTCGCTGCCCCCGGCACCGGCTCGGATCCTGGACGTGGGTGGTGCAACGGGCGAGTACGCCCGGGCCCTCGTCGCCCTGGGCCACCGGGTCCGGCTGCTCGACCTGGTGCCCGCCCACGTCGCGCAGGCCCGCGCGGGGCACCCCGGCCTCGACGCGGAGGTCGCCGACGCCCGCGCGCTGCCCGAGGACGACGACAGCTACGACGCGACGCTGCTGCTCGGTCCGCTCTACCACCTGCCGGAGCACGCGGACCGGTGCACCGCCCTGGCCGAGGCGGTCCGCGTCACCCGTCCCGGCGGCACGGTCTTCGCCGCCGCGATCTCCCGGTTCGCCCTGCCGCTCGACTTCGCGGCCACCGGACGGCTCGACGATCGGACGATCGAACGGGCCCGGACGCTGCTCACCGATGGTCGCAACGACCCGGTTCTCGGCTTCACCCACGCCTACTTCCATCGTCTCGAGGAACTGGTCGACGAATGCCTCACGGCGGGCCTGGTAAACGTCACTGTCGAGGGTGTCGAAGGGCCGGCGTGGCTCGCCGCCGAAGCGGGGGCGCACGGACCGACGGCGGAGCAACTGTTCACCGCCGCGCTGGCGCTGGCCAGGACGTACCACGACGAACCGGCACTTGTCGCGACCAGCGCCCATCTGCTCGCCCGGGCGACGGTGCCCGGCGACCCGTCACGAACCCGTCCGAACCAGCCGGACCTACCGGTGTGACCTGCACGAACCATGCGGCGGCAAAAGTCCCGCACTGCGGTACGGTGGCGCTGGCCGTCAACGACGCGGCCGACGCGACACGGGAGGGGACGCGGGTGGCGACGCTGTCCGATGTGGCGCGGCGGGCGGGCGTCTCCCCCGCCACGGCTTCTCGAGTGATCAACGGCAGCAGCAAGCCGGTCACCGACGAGTTGCGGGAACGGGTCCTGCAAGCCGTCGCCGAGTTGCAGTACGTGCCCAACGCCCACGCCCAACTGCTGGCCCGTTCCCATCGAGGCGCGGTCGGCGTGATCGTGCACGACGTCTCCGACCCGTACTTCTCCGAGATCACCCGGGGGCTGCAACGGGTCGCCACCGACCAGGGGCGGCTGCTGATGATCTGCAACAGCTACCGGGACCCGGACCGGGAGCTGGAGTACGTCGAACTGCTGCGCGGGCAGCAGGTGGCCGCGATCATCCTGGCCGGCTCCGGCTACCACGATGCCGACTTCACCACGCTGCTCAACGGCAAGCTGGCCGCGTACGAGGCCACCGGCGGGCGGGTCGCGGTGATCGGCCGCCACGAGCACTCCGGTGACGCGGTGATGCCGGACAACCGCGACGGCGCGCGGCTGCTCGGGCAGGAGATCTGCCGGCTCGGCCACCGACGCATCGGGGTGGTGGCCGGGCCCCGGGTGCTGACCACCACCACCGATCGGCTGACCGGGCTGCGCGAGGCGCTCGCCGAACACGGTCGGCAGCTACCGGATCAGCTCGTCCGGTACGCCGATTTCGACCGGGACAGCGGCGCCGAGGCGACCGCCGCCCTGTTGGACGCCGAGCCCGGGCTGACCGCGATCGCGGCGCTCAACGACTCGATGGCCATCGGCGCGTTGTCGTTGCTGCGCTCCCGCGCGGTGGCGGTGCCCGATCAGGTGAGCGTCTTCGGCTTCGACGACATGCCGATGGCCCGCGACGTCACCCCGGCGCTGACCACGATCCGGTTGCCGCTCGTCGAGATGGGTGCCCGGGCGATGGCGCTGGCCCTGGACGGTGGTTCCGCCGGGCCCCGGGTCGAGTCGCTCGCCGCCGAACTGGTCCGCCGCGACAGTTCCGGACCACCGCCGCACTGAGGCGCATCACGGGAGATTTGCGCGAATGGGATAGATATAGTCACATGCGTAAACTCCTGATCTCAGCCGCTCTCGTGGTGGCGCTGGTGACCGGGGCCACCGGGCCGGCGGCGGCCGAGCCACCCCACAACCCCGCTCCCCGATCCGCCGTCGAAGGCTGGTCGGTGGCCGACGGCGAGCTGACCTGGCGTTCCGACACACCGGTGCCGATGGGCGACGCCGCCGTCGAATTCTGGTCGGGCCAGCGGCGGCTCGGCGCGGCTCGTCCGCACCCGGACGGTCGGACCTTCAGCCTTCCGCTGACCGCGCCGGTCGAACCCGACGAACTCGCGGTGCGGGTCGGCGGCAGGCGCATCGACGCGGACGCCCCGCGCGAGAGCGCCCGCCGGTCGGAACCGGTCGCCGCCGCGGCGGCCCCGCAGCCCGCCGGCCCCGTCGACCCCGGCAGGCCCGGACCGTACCGGCAGATCACCGGGGAGTACGACCTTCCCGGGGTCACCCTGCCGGAGTTCCCGGAGAAGGTCGAGATGCGGGCGGTGGTGGTCGCGCCGCAGGGCACCACCGGCGCCCGGCCACTGGCGCTGTTCCTGCACGGTCGCCACGCCGTCTGCTACCGGGGCGACGAGCAGGTGCCCCAGCAGTGGCCGTGCCCGGCCGGCACCGATCCGATCCCGAGCCACCGTGGCTACCTGCAGGCGCAGCGGCTGCTCGCCTCGCAGGGCTACGTGACCGTGTCCATCTCGGCCAACGGCACCAACGGTCAGGACTGGGCCGCCGCCGACGGCGGTGCCCAGGCCCGCTCCTCGCTCGTACGGCTGCACCTGGCGAAGTGGGCCGACTGGGCCCGCACGGGTCGTGCCGCAGCGCCGAGCATCGTGCGGGCCGCGCCCCGGGCCGACCTGTCCCAGGTGTTCCTGATGGGTCACTCCCGTGGTGGCGAGGGGGTCAGCCGGGCGGCGATGGACTCACTCACCCCACCACCGAGGGCCCAGGACGGCTACCCCGGCACAGTTCGCTGGACCGTACGCGGCATGCTGCTAATCGGCCCCACGCTCTTCGGGCACAACCCGGTGCCGGACGTCCCGTCGGTGACCATCCTGCCCGGCTGCGACGGTGACGTCTTCGACCTGCAGGGCCAGATGTTCGTCGACGCCACGCGCGGACTCAGCCCGAGTCGCGCACTGCGCAGCGCGCTGTACGTGATCGGGGCCAACCACAACTACTTCAACACCGAATGGACGCCCGGACAGTCGGTGGCACCGTCCCAGGACGACTTCTACACCAGAGACGACGAGCCGGACCTGGTCTGTTCACCGGGCATGCCGAGCCGGCTCACCGCCACCCAGCAGCAGACCGTCGGCGCCACCTACATCGCCGCCGCCGCGCGGCTCTTCGTCGAAGGTGACGACCGGATCCGGCCGCTGCTCGACGGCACCGGCCGACGGGCACCCTCGGCCGACCCGGCGCGGGTGCTCGCCCACGCCCTCGGCGGCAACCGCACGCCGGTGCTCACCCCGGACGCGTCGACGCAGCTGTCGGGTGGTGCCCGGATCTGCGACCAGGTCACCGACGACGCCGAGCGGTCCTGCCTCGACCCGATGGACCGCAACGCTTTCCTCGCACACTTCACGCCCTTCCTCTGGACCATCCCCGAGCCCAACCGGTACGCGGCCGAGCTGGCCTGGTCCCGTGCCGGCACACCGATCCGGCTGGCTCCGGCCCGGCCGGTTTCCGTCGCCGGCGCCCGTGACCTGGCGCTGCGGATCATCGTCGCGCCGAACACGACCGACACCCGGTTCGACGTGACAGTCGTCGGCACCGACGGGCGACGCAGCCGGCTGGGCGAGGTACGCATCGACGGTCTGCCCGGCACCGGCAACACGACCTCGCACTGGGCGCAGGAGGTGCGGGTGCCGTTGAAGGGGGCACCCGCACGACTGGCCGCCATCGAGGTCACGCCACGCACCGCGTTCGGGCAGGCATGGCTGCTCGACGCGTGGGGCTGGAAGCCGGGCACCCCCGACCCGCGTGCCCCCCGCCTGCCGCGGCTCGACATCGGCACCTTGGAGGTGGCCGAGGGTGACTCCGGCACGAAGACGTACGAGATCCCGGCGACCATCACGGGACGCGGCAGCGCGACAGTACAGCTGAACCTGACCGATGACATGTTCGTCAGCCGCTCCTGGCTGGCCACCGTCCGGCCCGGTCAGCGCAGCATCCGGGTGCCGGCCGAGGTGGTCGGTGACACGCTGTGGAACTACACCGAGCGGTACCTGCTGACCGCCAAGGCGCAGCAGGGCATGGTGGTCGGCAGCTACCTCGGCGGTCTCGACGTGCTCAACGACGATCCGGCGCCGACCATCACCGTCGAACCCGTCCAGCGCGTCACCGAAGGCGAGACGTTGACCTGGCGTTTCACCTCGTCCGCGCCGACGGAACAGGGCATCTTCGCCATCGCCTGGCCGCAGCCGCCGACCGACGGTCCCGAGCTGTCCACCATGGACGTCGATCCGGACTGGTTCACCGAGCACGCGTACTCGCCGGTGGAGCCCGAACGGCCGCTGTCCCAGACCTGGCTGGTGCCGTACCTGGACCTGGCCCCGGACGCGGTCGTCGCTGAGATCACCGTCCCGACGATCACCGACTCGGTGGTCGAGCCGGACGAGTGGATCGAGCTGCGCTTCGACCAGGAGCCGGACGGGCCGCAGCTGCCGCCGGTGCTGACCGGTGTGGTGACCGACGGCTGAGCGGGGACGCCGCGGTGGCACCGGTACGGATACCCTGTGCCGGTGCCACCGCTGAGCCCCACCCAGCAGCTCCTCTCCCCCGACGACGTGGCCGACTACATCGCCGCCTCGTTCGGCGCGGACCGGCAGGTCGCCGACTGCGGGCCGCTGACCGGCGGCGGGTTCGCCACCGTCTGGTGGGTACGCCTCGACGACGGCGCAGACGTCGTCCTCAAGGTCGGGCCACCGTCGCACGTGCCGCTGCTGCGCTACGAGACCGGGATGCTCGCCGCCGAGGCCCGTTACTTCCGGCTGGTCGCCGCCCGGGCCCCGCAGGTGCCGGTGCCGCCGGTGCTGCACCACGGTCGCGACGCACGCCTCGGCGAGTGGCTGGTCACCGGCCGACTGCCCGGCCGGGCGCTGCCCGACCTGGACGGTGCCGACGCGGGCGCACGCTACGACTTCGGGGCGGCGATGGCCACCCTGCACCGGATCACCGGTGACCGGTTCGGCTACGACGCCGGCCGTGCCGGCGGCATTACCTGGTCGGTGGCGTTCGCGGCGATCGTCGACGATCTGCTCGCCGACGCGGCCGACTGGAACGTCACACTTCCCGCGCCGCCGCAGCGGTTCCGGGAGGTGGTGGCCCGGCACGCCGGCCTGCTCGACCAGGTGCGCCGACCCGCCCTGCTGCACTTCGACGGCTGGGACGGCAACGTGCTGGCCGCGCCCGACGCGCACGGGGCGTACCGGATGTGCGGGCTTGTCGACGGCGAACGGTTCCTCTACGGCGACCCGATGCTGGACCTGGTCTCGCCCCTGCTGTTCCGGCGCGCCGAGGACGAGCCGGAGCATCCGTTCCTGCACGGCTACGCCGACGCCGTCGGCACGCCGCTGGTCTTCGACGACCGGGTACGCCGCCGGTTGGCGTTGTACCGGATGCACCTGCACCCGCTGATGACCGTGGAGATGCCCAGCCGGGGCATCACCGTCGACAACGACCCCGGCCGACACACCCTGCTCGCCGAGCTACTCGACCGCGACCTGGCGGACCTGAGCGCCGAGTGACCGGCCGCTGTGCGCGGCGCGTGATCACGGACGCTGCCCGAGCTTCGGCACCACGGCACGTTGCAGCACCGCAGTGGTGGCCAGCACGGTGCCGGCCGGTCCATCGGCAGTGTCCGCCACGAGGTAGCTACGCGAGCCGAGGTACTCGAAGGTCCGCTCATCGAAGATCCACTCGTCGCGGCGGTCCCGTTCGGTGTACGCGACGGCGGTCCCCCGCCGGCCCGCCGCGTCGGTCACCTGACGGATCATCTCGACTCCGGGAATCCGGGCTGCGGCCCGGTATAGAGCGGCGCTTGTCTGTGGCGGCACCAGCGATTCCCGCAGGATGTCGCCGATCGCGGTGAACGCCGCGCCGTCGCGGCTGCTGCCGTGGCCCCGCTCGGCACGTTCCCGGTAGAGCTTGGCCAGCAGTTCATCCGGGTCGTCGGGCAGATCGACGACCGCCGCGTTCGGCGTCATGTCCGTCAGCGTCACCCGCTCGGGGATCACGCCGATGACCGGCAGTTCGAAGAACGGCTGTCGGAGCAGACCATCGCCCGGCTCGTACCGGGGGATCCAGATCTCCCGCTCGCGTACCGGTCGCAGCCGGGCCGGACCGCCACCCAGTTCGGCGTAGGCGCCCAGGCTCCTGATGTAGACGTACCTCCCGTCGCCCGGTTCCGGCTTCTCGACGACGGCGGCGGCCATCGCGTTCAGCAATGTCGTCGCGGCCGCCGGTTCCGCCTGTTGCACAGTTACGACAAGCGGCGCGCTCTGCGGCACCCCGGGCAGCGCGATCGTCCCGGCCGCGATCACCGCGGCCAGTACGCCCACCGCGCCCACCAGCACCGGCGTCCGCTTCGGCCGTCGGGCCGGCCGGGTGATCTCGTTCATCAGGTGCCGGCGCAGGGCCTGCCGGTGCGCGGTGGCCATCGCCGGCACGTGCGGAACAGTCGGCTCGCTCATCGGTACTCTCCCTGCTCGACGGGGGTGCCTCGCGGACGGTCCAGTTCCTGCTGGGCCAGCGCCCGCAGCCGGGTTCGGGCCCGGGACAGCCGCGAACGCACGGTCCCGACGGGAACCCCCAGGGCTTCGGCTGCTGCCGCGTAGTCCAGCTGCGACCAGACGCACAGCAGGAACACCTCCCGGTCCGCCCGACGCAGGGCCCGCAGGGCCGCCACGGCGGCGGCGAGCTGGTCGGCGTCGTGCATCCGGCCGACCACGTCGTCGGCGAAGTCCGGCACCGTGTCGCGTACCGGCAGCCGCCGTAGCGCCGCCCGGTGCCGGCGCGCCGCCCGCCGCCGGTTACGCAGCACGTTTGTGGCGATGCCGAGCAGCCAGGGCCGCAGGCTCTCCCCGTCCGGTCGAAGCGACTCCCGGATCCGCCACGCCTCGAGGAAGGTCAGCGACACCACGTCCTCGGCGAGCACCGGGTCGCCCTCGCTCCACACCGCATGGCGGTGGACCGCGTCGGCATGCTCGTCGAAGAGTTCACCAAAGGCGTCGGTGTCGCCGGCTCGGATCCGACGCCGCAACTGTGCTGTCACACCTGTACCTGTCCGTGGCCGCCGACGAGTTCCATGTCTGCCGACATGTTCCATCGGCGGACATGTTCCATCGGCGGACATGTTCCATCGGCGGACATGTTCCATCCGCGGACATGGTCCATCGGCGGGCACGGACAGGTGAGCGTCGGTGGCGGGTCAGGAGGGTGTGTGCCGGGCCAGGGGGTTGGTGAGGGCGCCGACGAGTTGCAGGGCGGCCGACGGGTCGGCCAGGTCGACCATCTGCTGGTTGTCGCGCAGTTGCAGCCGGTTGAGGCAGGACAGGGCGAACTCGGGGGCGAACAGGTCGTAGCGGGCCAGCCGGTCGGCCAGGTGGGGTACCCGGGCGGCGTAGTCGGTGGCGCAGTCGGCGACCGTACGCCAGAAGGTCTCCTCGTCGGCGATGCCCTGGTCGGCGAGGGTGGCGCCGAGGAAGCGGAAGAAGCAGTCGAAGACGTCGGTGAAGATGGACAGCAGTTTCATCTCCTCCGGCACCTCGGCGCGGATCCGTTCGACCGCCGGGGGCAGGGCCGCCTCGGTGTTCATCACCACGATCTCCTCGGCGATGTCCTTGAAGATCACCCGTTGTACGGCGTGGTCGCGCAGCACCAGGATGACGTTCTCGCCGTGCGGCATGAACGCCAGGTCGTAGGCGTAGAAGGCGTGCAGCAGCGGGGTGAGGTAGGCGTGCAGGTAGCGGCGTAGCCATTGCGCCGGTGCCAGCCCGGAGGCGGTGATCAGTTCGGCGGCGAAGGACCGGCCGTCGGCGTCGACGTGCAGCAGCGAGGCCATGGTGGCCAGCCGTTCGCCGGGGGCCAGGGTGGGCACCGGGCTCTCCCGCCACAGCGCGGCAAGCATCTTGCGGTACGGCGAGTAGCGGTCGGTGGCGGCTTCGTACTGCCGGTTGCGGTAGCCGACGGCGGCCCGCTCCCGGATGATCGTCAGGCCGGTGGCCTGGAACACCTCGTCGGCGGTGATCAGATCGGCCAGCCAGTCGTTGATGGCCGGGGTGGCTTCCATGTACGCCGCCGACAACCCTCGCATGAAGCCCATGTTCAGCACCGACAGCGACGTCTTGACGTAGTGCCGGTGCGGCGCGCTGACGTTGAAGAAGGTGCGGATGGACTGCTGGGCGAGGTAGTCGTCGTCGCTCTCGCCGAGGTGCACCAGGCGGCGGCGGGCCACCTCACCGGCGAAGGTCACCGACAGCTTGTTCCACCACTGCCAGGGGTGCACCGGGATGAGCAGGTAGTCGGCCAGGTCCAGGTCGAGGGCGGCCATGGTCTCGGCGAACCGGGCCAGCGTCGCCTCGCCCAGTTCGGTGCGGAGCAGGGTGTCGTAGTCGAGGTCGGCGGCGCTGGTGAACGTGGCGTGGTCGCGGTGGGCGGCCAGCCAGATCAGGCGTACGGGCCGGGCGGCCTCGGGGGCGTAGCTGTGGTATTCGTCGACGCCGAAGCCGAGGCGGCCGTTGTTGGCCACGAAGCAGGGATGTCCCTCGGTCATCGACGTCTCGATGGTCTGGAAGTCGGCCTCGATCAGTTTCGCCGCCGAGGGCAGGGCCCGGTCCAGCTTGTAGGCGCTGCCGGCCAGGGTGGAGCTGATCTCCTCCAGGTAGACCGGCAGGATCCGGTCGGTGAGGCCGAGCGAGGTGCGCAGATCCAGGCAGAGGTCGACGGCGTCGAGGGGCTGCGGCTGGCCGTCGCGCTGCCGGGTGATGCTCTCCGGGTCGATGTCCCAGTGCTCCAGGGTGCGCAGCCGGGCGGTGAACCGGTAGCGGACGGTGCCGCAGTCGCTTGTCACCGTGTACCAGCGGCGGCCTCCGGCGGCGAGGCCGTCCGGCTCGGGGGTGATCAGCCGCTCGTGGGCGAACTCGGCCAGCGCCTTGCGCACCAGCAGCCGGTTGGCCCGCTCCCAGGTCTGCGGGCGCAGGTGGGCGACCGGGTCGGTGGTGGTCACAGCGTTGCTCCTTGGTCACGGGTCGCGGCGAGGAACCGCTCGCGGGTGCAGATGCTCAGCAGGGCCTGCTTCTCCGGCTTGGTGATCGGGCCGATCACCTCGAAACCGACTGCCGCGTTCAGGGCGTGCACGGCGGTGTTGCGGACGTCCGGCTCGACCACCACCCGGACGGTGTCGGGGTCGGCGAACAGCCACGACATCACGGTGGTGATCACGGCGCGGGTGAAGCCGTGCACCGGGGTCTCGGCGGGCGCGCAGAGGAAGTGCATGCCCACGTCACCGGGCTGGGCGTCGTAGAGCCCGACCAACTCGACCTGGGCCGGGTCGTACCGTTCGGCGAGGAAGGCCGGCTCGCCGCGCCACAGCCCGAGGAAGGCGTCGTGGTGCGGATGCGCGGCGATGCGCTGGTATTCCTGCACCACTGCGGCCAGGTCGGCGTCCTGCATCAGCCAGAACGCCGCCTTGGGGTGGGTCACCCAGCCGTGCAGCAGCGGCGCGTCGGCGGCCACGTCGAGCGTACGCAGGGCGAACTCCCCCAGCACCGGATCGGTCCGGATGTGCACGGTGGCGCTCATGCGGGCACCCCGAACTCCTGGAAGGTGATCGACTTCTCGATCGGGTACACCTCCCGGCCGACCAGCTCCCGGATGATCCACGAGTTGCGGTACGGACCCATGCCGAGATCCGGTGAGGTGATGCTGTGCGTGTGGGTGCCGCCGTTCTGGAGGAAGATCCCCCGCCCGGTGTGGTCGACGCTGTAGTTGCGGGCCACGTCGAGGCGGCCGTGGGCGTCGAAGCGCAGCCGGTCGCGGATCGGGTCGCAGAAGGCGGGCACCTGGTAGCGGTAGCCGGTGGCCAACACCAGCCCCTCGGTGTCCAGGGTGTGCTCACGTCCCTGCTCGACGTGGCGCAGCCGCAGGGTGTGCCGGCCGGTGGACCGGTCGTGGTCGACCCCGGTCAACTCGGTGTTGGTCAGCAGTCGGGTGTTCACCGGGCCGGGCACGCTCGAGGCGTAGAGCAGGTCGAAGATGTCGTTGACCAGGTCGGCGGAGATGCCCTTGAACAGCCCCTTCTGCTCGGCCTCCAGGTCGTAGCGGGTCTGCTCGGGCAGGGCGTGGAAGTAGTCCACGTAGTCCGGTGAGGTCATCTCCAGGGTCAGCTTGGTGTATTCCAGCGGGAAGAACCGGGGTGAGCGGGTCACCCAGTTCAGCTGGTAGCCGTACGTGCCGATGTCGGAGAGCAGGTCGTGGTAGATCTCGGCGGCGCTCTGCCCGCTGCCGACGATGGTGATGCTGCGTTTGGCGCGCAGCGCGTCACGGTGTTCCAGGTAGCGGGAGTTGTGCACCGCGTCGGAGTCCAGCCCGGCGCAGGCCTCCGGCAGGTACGGCGGGGTGCCGGTGCCGAGCACCAGGTGCCGGGCCCGGTGGGTGACGGTGTCGCCGCCGACCGTGGCGGTCACCACGTACTGCTCGCTCGTCGGGTCGTACTCGACGGTGCTGACCTGGTGACCGAAGCGCAGGTTGGGCAGCTTCGCCGCGGCCCACCGGCAGTACGCGTCGTACTCGGCGCGCAGCGGGAAGAAGCTCTCCCGGATGTAGAAGGGGTAGAGGCGGCCGATCTCCTTGAGGTAGGCGAGGAAGGAGAACGGCGAGGTGGGGTCGGCCAGGGTGACCAGGTCGGCCAGGAACGGGGTCTGCAACCGGGACGACTCCAGCAGCATGCCGGGGTGCCAGGAGACGTCGTCGCGGGCCTCCAGGAACAGCGCGTCGATCTCGGCGATCGGCGCGGTCAGGCAGGCCAGACCCAGGTTGTACGGCCCCAGGCCGATCCCGATGACGTCGTAGCTTCTCATTCGGCCCTCCATGCTCGGTTTCTGCGTCGACCTGCTCAGCCCACTGGACAAGGAAGCTCCAAAGTGGACGTGTTGGGCGCGTACCGGCCGGCGTGTTCGGCGATCAGGTCGAGCACGTACGCCACGTCGTCGGGGCTGGTCGCCGGGTTGAGGACTGTGAACTTGAGGTACTGCCGGCCGTCGACCTTGGTGCCGGCGACCACGGCCAGGCCGGAGGCGGCCAGCGCGGACCGGGCGTGCAGGTTCGCCGCGTCGGCCAGGTCCGCCGGGGTGCCGGCGGGCCGCCAGCGGAACACCACTGTGCTCAACGCCGACGCGGTCAGCACCTCGAACCGGGGGTCGGCGGCGGCCAGCTGCCACGCCTGGGCGGCCCGGTCACAGACCTCGTCGAACAGTTCGCCGATGGCGTCGGGGCCCATCACCCGCAGGGTCAGCCAGAGCTTGAGGGCGTCGAAGCGGCGGGTGGTCTGCAAGGACTTGTCGACCTGGTTGGGGATGCGTTCGGCGACCATCCGGGCCGGGTTGAGGTAGTCGGCGTGCCAGGTGGCGTGCCGCAGCGTACGCCGGTCGCGGACCAGCACAGCGCTGGAGCTGACCGGCTGGAAGAACGACTTGTGGTAGTCGACGGTCACCGAGTCGGCCCGTTCGATGCCGTCGAGCAGGTGCCGGCGGGTCGGCGAGACCAGCAACCCGCAGCCGTACGCGGCGTCGACGTGCAGCCAGGCGCCGGAGGTGGCGCACACCTCGGCGATCTCGTCGAGCGGGTCGATGGTGCCGAAGTCGGTGGTGCCGGCGGTGGCGACCACCGCGAGCACGGTCAGGCCGGCCCGCCGGCAGCGGCTGATCTCGTGGCGGACGGCACCGGCACGCATCCGCCGGTCCGGGCCGGTCTGCACCACCACGACCGCGTCCGGGGCCAGGCCGAGCAGCTTGGCGGCCTTCTGCACGCTGAAGTGGCCCGCGGCAGAGGTGATGATCCGCAGGCGGGGCAGCAGGATCCGCCGGTCGGTCGGGCTCGCACCCGCCAGGGCCTCCTCCCGGGCCAGCAGCAGCGCGTGCAGGTTGGACTGGGTGCCGCCGCTGGTGAACACCCCGTCGGCGGCCGGGCCGAGACCGATCCGGGCGGCGGTCCAGTCGATCAGGCGTCGCTCGATCAGGGTGGCGCCGGCGCTCTGGTCCCAGGTGTCCATCGAGGAGTTCACGGCGCTGAGCACGGCCTCGCCGAGCAGGGCCGGGATGACCACCGGGCAGTTGAGGTGGGCCAGGTAGCGCGGGTGGTGGAACCAGACAGCGTCGCGCAGGTACACCTCGTCGAGTTCGTCGAGGGCGGCGGTGGTGTCGCGCAGCGGCCGGTCCAGGTCGATCGCGTCCACCAGCGGCGCCAGCTGCTCCGGGCGTACGCCGGTGAACGGTCCGGTCGCCTCGGTGACGCGCCGGGCCACCCGGTCGGCACCGGCTGTCACCGCGGCCCGGTAGTCGTCGACTGTGCCGTCGTGGAACAGGTGGGCTCGGGCGGCGCTCGGCGGTGTCACGGTGTGCACCGGCAGGGTCATGGACGTGTCCTCCACGCTCGGCGGTTCGGTTTCCGGGCAGCCGGAACCCGCCGCCCGCGCAGCGCGCGGCGGGTTGGCGTCGATGAGGGTGGTGGGCGGACGACCGGCGGTCTCAGGTCACGCCGGTCGTCCGTGGCGGGTCAGGTCAGCTTCTTCGCGCCCTGGATCGCCTTGGCGAGGTCTTCGAGCAGCGGGGCGGCCCCGGCGTACGAGAAGCGGGGCACCGCGTCCCATCCGGTCACCTGGCCGGCCTGCACGGCGGGCAACTGCGTCCAGGTGGGCTTGGCGGCCAGGTCGGCCGGTTGCAGGGCGGTGCTGCGGTTGTCGAGCAGGATCAGGTCGGCCGGGAACTTGCCGGCGTTCTCCCAGCTGAGCGCCTCGAAGTAGTCACCGGACTCCAGCTTGGTGGGCACCACGATGTCGACGCCGAGTTCGGCGAAGTACATCAGGTCGGTGCTGACCTTCGGGTTGGAGACGTAGAACAGGTCCGGGCTGCCGGAGGCGGCCAGCACCTTGATGCCGGGGTTGGCCTTGACCGCCTGGCGTACCGCCTCGGCGGCGGCCTCGAAGCGCGCCTTGGCGTCGGTGACCTTCGGTGCCGACAGGTCGGCGCCGAGGGACTGGGCGAGTGCGGCGTACCGTTCGATCGGCTTGGTCATCGGGACGCGGGCGGTGGTGATGGTGACCACCGGCGCGAGCGGAAGGATCTTGTCCTTGCTCTCGTCCGGCACGTACCAGTAGGCGCCCGGGTCGTACATGTGGGTGACGAGCAGTTCCGGGCGCAGCGCCGCGTACTTCTCGACGCTGAACTCGCCCCAGACGTTGCCGAGGATCTCCACGCTCTCCACGTCCAGGTCGCCGGCCTGTGGTTCCTTGCTGCCGTCGGCCTTCTTCGTCTCGCCGAAGACACCGACCACCTCGCGCCCGAGTCCGAAATCGACCAGGGCGGCTGCCGAGCCGGTGAAGGCCACCACCCGGGCGGGCCGCGCCGGAGCGGTGACCGCCTCCGGGCGGTCGTCGGTGAACGACCACGACCCGGAACCGTTGCTGGTGCTGGCTTTGTCGGCCTCGTCCCGCCCGCAGCCGACGAGCACAGCGGCGAGGGCGGCGGCGCCACCGGCGGCGAGCAGGCCGCGACGGGAGAGGCGGCGGGCGGAAACGGGATCAGGCATGGTGTCGTCTTCCGATCAGGGTGTGCGGATGGCCATGGACAGCCGCGGTTAGGCTAACCTAACCTAACTGCCTGTCAAGTCCCGCACGGCGTTTCGCACCGCACTGGAGTTCACACTGTCCGTCACCGAGTCGCCTCCCGCCGCGACACCACTGCGGGACCAACCACCGCCGCGGGCAGGTCATGCCGCGTCACGCGCCGCCGGCCTCGCCGTCGCCGCACTGGCTCTGGTCGTCGTGGTGGTGCTCAGCATCGCCGTCGGCGCCAAACCGATCCCGCTGACCCAGGTGTGGGCGGCCCTCACCGATCCGGGTGCCGTCGACTACGCCGTCGTGCACGACATGCGCCTGCCCCGAACCCTGCTCGGGCTGCTCGCCGGCCTGGCGCTCGGCACGGCCGGTGCGGCGATGCAGGCGCTGACCCGCAACCCGCTGGCCGACCCCGGTCTGCTCGGCATCAACGCCGGCGCCGCCGCCGCGATCGCCACCGCCTCGTTGCTGTTCGGTGTGGGCGGCGGCACCGGTCAGGTCTGGTTCGCGCTCGGCGGCGCCGCCGCGGTCACCGTGGGCGTGTACGCCGTCGGTGGTGGCCGGACCGCCACCCCGGCCCGGCTGGCGTTGGCCGGCGCGGCGCTCAACGCGGCCCTGTACTCGTACGTCAGCGCGGTGATGCTGCTCGACTCGGCCGGGCTGCAACGGCTGCGGTTCTGGACCGTCGGCTCGCTGGCCAGCGCCGACGACGCCACCGTACGGCGGGTCCTGCCGTTCATCGCGGTCGGTCTGGTGGCCGCCCTGGCCGCCGCCCGACCGCTCAACGCGTTGGCCCTCGGCGACGACACCGCCCGCGCCCTGGGCGCCCGACCGGCGTGGATCCGGGCCGCGGTGATCGCCGCCATCACGCTGCTCTGCGGCGCCGCCACCGCCGCCTGCGGGCCGATCGTCTTCGTCGGGCTGCTGGTGCCGCACCTGGTGCGTACGCTCACCGGACCTGACCTGCGGTGGCTGCTGCCGTACTGTGCGCTGCTGGCGCCGGTGCTGCTGCTCGGCGCCGACGTGCTCGGTCGGGTCCTCGGCC
This sequence comes from Verrucosispora sp. ts21, assembly GCF_002879555.1. Taxonomy (NCBI): domain Bacteria; kingdom Bacillati; phylum Actinomycetota; class Actinomycetes; order Micromonosporales; family Micromonosporaceae; genus Micromonospora; species Verrucosispora sp. ts21. The sequence continues at coordinate 141,569 of NZ_PNOZ01000003.1, forward strand.
GTCCCGGCGAGTTGCAGGTGGGGCTGGTCACCGCCGTGCTCGGCGGTCCGCTCTTCCTCTGGCTGGTGACCCGGACGAGGACGGCCCGCCCATGATCGTGATTCGGGTTCCGGGCCGCCTGTCGGTGCGGCTGCACCCCCGCGCCCTCGCCGTCGGGACGACCGGCCTGCTGCTCACGCTCGCCGTCGGTGTGCTGGCCGTCGGCCACGGCGACTATCCGATGTCCCCGGCCGACGTGCTGCGCACGCTCACCGGTGGCGGCAGCCCCGCCGAGGATTTCATCGTCACCCAGTTGCGCCTGCCCCGGCTGGTCACCGCGTTGGCCGTGGGCGCCGCGCTCGGGCTGGCCGGTGCGGTGTTCCAGGCCCTGGTCCGCAACCCGCTGGGCAGCCCCGACGTGCTCGGCTTCACCCAGGGTGCGGCGACCGGCGCGCTGATCGTGGTGGTCGTCGGCGGCAGCAGCGCCGCCCTGGCCGGGGCCGCTGCGATCGGCGGTGTGCTCACCGGCCTGCTGATCTACCTGGTCGCCTGGCGGCGTGGCGTACACGGCTACCGGCTGGTGCTTGTCGGCATCGGCGTGTCGGCCATCCTCACCGGCGTCAACGGCTACCTGCTGACCCGCGCCCCGCTGATGGAGGCGGCCCGGGCGATGCTCTGGCTCACCGGCAGCCTCGACGGTCGCGGCTGGTCCGACGCCGCGCCGCTGCTGGCCGCCCTCGCGGTCACCGTACCGGTGCTGCTGGCCTGCGGCCCGGCGCTGCGGATGACCGAGTTGGGCGACGACGCGGCCACCGGGCTCGGCGTACCCGTGCCCCGGCTGCGGATGCTGCTGCTGGCCGCGGCGGTCATCCTGGTCTCCCTGTCGGCGGCCGCCGCCGGCCCGGTGTCGTTCGTCGCGCTCACCGCCCCGCACCTGGCCCGTAGGCTGACCCGGGCACCCGGCACCAACCTGCTGCCCGCCGCGATCATCGGCGCGCTGATCATCGTGGTCGCCGACCAGGTGGCGCTGCGGGCCTTCCCCAGCCAACTGCCGGTCGGCGTGGTGACCGGGGTGCTCGGTGGCGGCTACCTGGTCTGGCTGCTGGCCATGCAGCGCCGGGCGGGCCGGCTGTGATCCGCGACAACGAGAACGGAGCGACAAGCATGCCGACCTCCCGGCTGGGTGGCAGCGGACTGCGGCTGGCCTACGAACGGCGGGTGGTCGCCGACGACCTGACCGTCGCCGTGCCGGACCGGTCCTTCACGGTCATCATCGGCCCGAACGCCTGCGGCAAGTCCACCCTGCTGCGGGCGCTGTCCCGGCTGCTGAAACCGGCCGTCGGGGCGGTGCTGCTCGACGGTGAGGACATCCAGCGACGGCCGGCCCGGGCGGTGGCCCGTACCCTCGGGCTGCTGCCGCAGTCGCCGATCGCGCCGGACGGCATCGGGGTGGCCGACCTGGTGGCCCGGGGCCGCTACCCGCACCAGGGGCTGCTGCGCCAGTGGTCCCGCGACGACGAACGGATCGTGGCGGAGGCGATGGCCGCGACAGGTGTCGCCGACCTGGCCGACCGGCTGGTCGACGAGCTTTCCGGCGGCCAGCGGCAACGGGTCTGGTTGGCCATGGCGCTGGCCCAGCAGACCCCGCTGCTGCTGCTCGACGAGCCGACCACCTACCTGGACATCGCCCACCAGATCGAGGTCCTCGACCTGTGCGCCCGGCTGCACGAGGAACAGGGCCGTACCCTTGTCGCGGTGTTGCACGACCTCAACCACGCCGCCCGCTACGCCACCCACCTGATCGCGATGCGCGACGGACGGGTGGTGGCCGCCGGTGAGCCCGGCCAGATCGTCACCGCCGAGCTGGTCGAGGAGGTATTCGGGCTGCCCTGCCGGGTCATCGACGACCCGGAGACCGGCACCCCGCTTGTCATCCCGGCCGCCCGCATCCGCACCGGAGGCCGGGCATGAGCAAGCGGTACCGCGACGGGTACGGGATTCCGCATCTGCGCGCCGACGACCATGAGGCGCTGGCGTTCGCCCAGGGCCGGGTCACCGCGCGGGACCGGGCCTGGCAGATCGAGGTGGAACGGCACCGCTCCCAGGGCAGTAGCGCCGCCTTCCTCGGGCCGGAGGCGCTGAGCTGGGACAGCTTCGCCCGCCGGGTACGGCTGGACGACACCGCCCGCCGCTGCCATGCCGCCCTCGACCCGGCGACCGCCGCGTGGGTGGGTCGCTACGTCGACGGGGTCAACGCCGGGCTGGCCGCCGGTGCGGCACGCGCACCCGAGTTCGCCGCCACCGGGCTGAGCCCCGGACGCTGGGAGCCGTGGACGCCGCTGGCGATCTGGCTCGGCCACCATGTGCTCTTCGCCGGCTTCCCGGGCAAGCTCTGGCGCGAACACGTGATCCGCCGGCTCGGTCCGGGCGCGGCCCGACTGTTCGCCGTCGACGGGCACGGCACCTCCGGCAGCAACGGCTGGCTGCTGGCTGGCGAGCGCACCGCCACCGGCACGGCGCTGATCGCCGGTGACCCGCACCGCTTCATCGAGGCCCCCGGCATCTACCAGCAGATCCGGCTGGCCTGCCCGGAGTACGACGTGCTCGGCTTCGCCGTGCCCGGCGTACCGGGCATCGCCCACTTCGGGCACGCCGGCACGGTCGCCTGGGCCATCACCAACGCTTCCGCCGACTACCAGGACGTGTACGCCGAACGGCTGCGCCGCGACGGTGACGGCGTGCAGGCGTACGGGCCGCAGGGGTGGCAGCCGGTGCACCGGCACGTCGAGACCATCGAGGTGGCCGGTGCTGATCCGGTCGAGGTCGAGGTGATCGAGACCGAGCGGGGGCCGGTGATCTCCGGCGGTTCCGACGAGCCGCCCGAGGTGACGGTCAGCCTGCGGTATCCGCCCCGGGTCACCGGCGACCTCGGCTTCGCCGTACTGCCCGCGCTGCTGCGCGCCCGTACCGTCGGCGATCTGGACACCGCCCTCGACGACTGGGTGGAGCCGGTCAACGTGGTGCTGGCCGCGGACACCGCCGGTGGGCTGCTGCACCGGGTCGCCGGCCGGGTCCCCCGCCGACACCCGGACAACGGGCTGCGGGTGGTGCCCGCCTGGGAGCCCGCGTACGCCTGGCAGGGCTGGCATTCGATGCCGAAGCGCCCGGTCGACCAGGTTGCGGTGATGGCCAACGAACGCAGCATCTCCGCCGGCCTCGGCGTGGAGTACGCCCCGCCGTACCGGGCCGACCGGATCCGTGAGCTGCTCGGCGAGCGCACCGACTGGCGGGCCGAGCAGATGGCCTCCGTGCACACCGACACCTACCTGGCGGCGGCCGGACCGCTGCTGGACCTGCTCGCCGACGTCGACGGTCTCAGCGCACCGGCGCAGGCGCTGCGGGATCGGTTGCTGCGCTGGGACCGCCGGATGGTTGCCGACAGCGTCGACGCGGCCCGCTTCGCCGACCTGCGGGCGGCGGTGGTCCACGCGCTCGCCGCCCACCCGGCGCTGGCCGAGCTGACCGCACCACCGGCCCACCCGGAGGTGTTCACACCCTGGCTGGCCCTGCTGCCCCGGATCGGGTACGCGCTGCCCTCGCTGCTGCGCGCCGACCTGCCCGGCCTCGACCCGGCGGAACTGGTGCGGACGGCGGCCGAACAGGTCGCGGCGGCCGACGACACCCGACGCTGGGGTGAGCGGCACCGGCTCGCGGCGTGGCGGGCGCTGCCCGACCCGGCCGCCGCACCGGGACCGGAACTGGCCGGGGACCACGACTGCGTGCTGGCCACCTCCAGCATTCCCGGCGTCACCGACCTGTGCGGACGCGGCCCGTCCGCCCGCTACGTGTGGGACCTGGGCCGGCGGGAGAACAGCCGGTGGGTGGTGCCGCTGGGCGCCACCGGCGCCGGGCCGCACCACGACGACCAACTGCCCCTGTGGGTACGCGGCGACCTGATCGAGGTGACAGGCGACTGGGACCGGCTGACCGAGGAGCACGATGACTGACCACTACCAGCGGCAGGTCCCCGGCTTCGGGACGGTCACCTTCCGGCCGGTCGACCCGGACGCCGACGCCGAGGTCATCCACGGCTGGACCAGCCAGGAACGGGCCCGGTTCTGGGGGATGCGCGACGCCGACCGCGACCGGGTCGCCGAGATCTACCGGTACGTCGACTCGCTGCCCACCCACCACGCCTGGCTGACCCTGCGCGACGGGCAGCCGGTGGCGCTGTTCCAGACCTACCAGCCCGAACACGACCCGGTCGGCGAGTGCTACCCGGTACGCCCCGGCGACCACGGCGGTCACCTGCTGATCGGCACCCCGGTACGGCCCGAGCCGGGCTTCACCGGCACCCTGCTGGCCGAGTTCATCGCGTTCGTCTTCACCGACCCCACCCGGCTGCGGCTGGTGATGGAGCCGGACGCCCGCAACGACAAGGCGATCGCCCGACTGAGGCGGGCAGGTTTCGTCGAAGGGCCGCTGATCGACCTGCCGCACAAGCGGGCCCGGCTGATGTTCCTCGACCGCGCCTCGGACCCCGCCGACGGCCCACCCGCCGCCGTTTCAGCCCACGGGCGGTGAGCCGGCCCGCCGATTGTGTCGGACTCGGGTGATTGGATCGGCGAAACTCGAATGGGGGCACGGTGGGACGCAACGCGATCATCTTCCACGGGACCGGCGGCAGCCCGGACAACTGCTGGTATCGCTGGCTGGCCGGGCGGCTCACCACCCGGGGCTATGCCGTCGAGGTGCCGCACCACCTGGGCATCAACGTCGAGCCGATCTCCACGTTCCTGCCGAAGGTGCTGGGCAGCCACACCTTTGACGAGGACACCGTCCTGGTGGGGCATTCCGGCGGGGCGGCCCTGCTGCTCGCGCTCCTGGAACACCTGGACGTGACAGTCGCCCAGGCGATCCTGGTCGCCGGCTACTGCACCCCACCCAACGCCGAGGAGGAGCCGGTCCTGCAACCGAGCTACGACTGGGCCGCGATCCGGGAGCACGTGCGGGACATCTACTTCGTCAACTCCCGCACCGATCCGTACGGCTGCGACGACCGGCAGGGACGGGCCATGTTCGAACGGCTCGGCGGCACCCAGATCGTGCGCGACGACGGGCACTTCGGTGACTACGACCAGCCGTTCGAGCGGTTCGACCTGCTCGACCGGCTCATCCCCTGACGCTTCGCGCCAGGTCGGTCCGCGCCGCCGTCATCGCCCGGGGATGGCGATGCGGGCCAGGGCTCCGTTTTCCAGTGCCGTCCACAGGGCCCCGTCGGGTCCGAGGGTGATGCCGTGCGGCTCCGAGCGAGGGGTCGGCAGGTCGTGGACGTCGATGATCCCGTCCGGGGTGATGGACCCGACCCGGTTGCCGGCCCACTCGGTGAACCACAGGCGGCCATCGCCGTCGCTGGTGATGGCGTGCGGCCGGGCGGCGCGGTGCGGTAGCGGGAACTCGGTGATCGTGCCGTCGGGGGTGATCCGCCCGATCTGGCCGGCGGCGATCTCGACGAACCAGACCGCGCCGTCGGGGCCGGTGGTGATGCCCACCGGGGCGGCGGCTTCCGTCGGCAGCGGACAGGTGGTGATGGTGCCGTCCATGTCGATCCGGCCGATCGCGTTGGCCTGGTTCATCGTGAACCACATGCCGCCGTCGGTGCCTGCGGTGATGGCCGAGGGGTAGGCACCGGTGACCGGGAGCGGGAACTCGGTGCTCTCTCCACCGGGGGTGATCCGGCCGATGCGGTCGGCGTTCATCTCGGTGAACCACAGGGCGCCGTCGGGCCCGGCGGCGATGCCGTACGGTCCGCCGTCGCGGCTGGGCACAGGAAATCGGGTGATCACCCCGTCGGCGGTGATCCGGCCGATGTGGTGGGCCCGCGACTCGGTGAACCACAGCGCACCGTCGGGGCCGGTGGTGATGATCGTGGGCTGCCCGGCCGGGTCGAGTTGGTAGGTGGTGGGTTCCTCGCCCGGGACCATGCGTCCGATCTGGCCGGCGTGGACGAGGGTGAACCACAGGGCACCGTCGGGGCCGGTGGTGATGCCGTACGGGCCGGCACCGGGGTCGACCACCGCGTACTCCTCAATGACGGTCATGGTGTCTGCTCCAGTCCGTTTGCGACGGCGATGGCTTCGATCTCGGTCCCGTTCACTAAAGCTACACATGTAGCTATAGCATCGTGGCATGGCGTCGCCGCGACCGACAAGCGAACTTCCCGACGACTCCGGGACCGGCCGGGCGTGCCGCCCCGGTGGGCGCAGTGCCGCGGTACGCCGTCGGGTGCTGGACGCCGCGCTCGCCCAGCTGGTGCAGCACGGCTACGACTCGCTGAGCATCGACGTGGTGGCTGAGCGCTCCGGCGTACACCGCACGACTGTGTATCGGCGCTGGCGGGATGTCGGTGGCCTGCTGGCCGACGTCCTGCACGAGGCCAGCGTCGACGCCTGGCGTCCACCCGACACCGGTTCACTCGAAGGCGACCTGGTCGAGGTGAACCAGGAGGTCCATGCCGCACTGACCGGTGATCCGGTGACCGTCGCGCTGATCGCCGCGTCGTTCCGATCCACGCAGGCCGCCGCAGCCCTCCGTGCCTTCTGGACGGACCGGTACGACCGCTGCACCGACATCGTGCGACGTGCGGTCGACCGGGGTGAAATCCCGGCGGCCACCGATGCTCGTCGGCTGCTCATCGCCGCGACCGCCCCGCTGTATCACGAGCTGGTACTCCTGCGGTCCGCGCCCGATGCCCGCCTTCCCGAACAGGCGGCCCGCAGCGCAGCCACCGCCGCCCGTGCCGGCGCGTTCGGCTGAGCTGCCGAGCGGCTGCGGGATGCTCAGGGCTGCCGGGCGTCGAGCCGCGCGATCCGGCGTGCGCCGGCCGTGAGTCGATAGCTGGCGTCGAGCAGTTCGCCGACCTCGTCCCAGTCGGTGTCGTCGGTCAGGTCCACCCCCACCCAGCCGGAGGGGCCCAGGTAAGCCGGAACGAAGCACCGCTCCTCCGTCAGCAGCGCCGCGCGCTCCTCGGGGTCGACAAGCACCATCACCGACTGGTCGTGCTGACGATAGACGCCGTCGACCTTCACCGAGCCGCCGTAGTAGGCGAAGACCTTCGTGGTGAAGAAGGCAGGACGTCCATGGGAGACCTTCTCGGCCGCGTCGGGGAAGGCCAGGGCGAGCGTCCGCACCCGGCCCAGGATCGGGTCCGCCTCGTCGAACATGATGGGATGCGGCATATCAGAAGGTAACCACATCCCGGCTGCCCTGCTTCGCCCTGCTCCACCGGTCCGCGAGTGCGTGTCCTGCCGAATCCGACCGTGGGACGGCCGACCGCAGCATCAGACCAGCGCAGATCAGGTCGCCGTCCGGGCCGATGATCACGGCGCCGTCGACAAGTCTGGCCCCGACGAACCCGGACAGGATGCCCGGACGCTGCGCCGGGCCGACCCTTGTCTCCCCGTACTCACCCATGTCGTAGGAGGGGTACGGGCCCTCCTTCGCCAGCATCAACCGGTCACCCATGCCGTGCAGGCCGACGGCAGGGCGGATTCGAAGTGCAGCCACGCGTGCAGCAGGCTCGCAGCGTCGGGCTCGCATCGTCCGGCGTACCAGTACCGGGCTTCCGTCACCGCCTCGAGCCGTCGGCCCGCCATGTCGTCGAGCCAGGATGCGACCATCCGAGGGTCGCCGAACCCCACGTACGGTGTCGGGTGTTCGATGCCCAGGGCCTGCCACACGGCGCGGGCGGTGGCCTCGTGGACGTCTCCCGTAGTCGTGTCGACCTCGGTGGTGAGCACGTCGGTCACCGTGACCTTCGCCGCCGCCGGGAGGCCGCGCAGCGCCCACCGAGCGCCCAGGTCGGCTTCCCGTCGGTGTGCTGTGGTGACGGCAGCGGTCACCTCCACCTCAGGCCCACTCGATGGCGCGACCTCGACGGTGACCGCAGCGAATCGCGAGGTGCGGCTCGTCTGCCGCAGCAGCCGGTAGGTGGTCGTCATCCTGATGACTCCAGCCGCAGCGGGTCGCAGGGAACGAGAAGCATCATGCCCTGATGCTGCCCGACCCCGTGCCACGGCCACCAACGGTTATCCCGCTGCGCCTCGTCGGCAGATGCACGCCCCTTCTACGGTGAGCACATGTGGTGGTATCTCCTGCTCGCCGGCATCGGGCTCGCCATGGGCATCGCAGTCCTGATCTACAGGCGTGGCCGTCGCCAGCCGCAGACCGTCGAGGAGAAGGCGGCAGCCGCACGATCCGCAATGCGTGCCATCCGCCGTGATTCGCCGCGCCCTCGTCGCGGCGTCGTCGGGCCGGGCGGAGGGGTGCCCGACCGGCACTCCGCCGCCATCGCGGAGAACGCCGTCTACGGCGACGCGGCACACTTCGGCTCAGGCGGTGGCGGAGGGGGAACGGACTGACAAGCGACGGGAGCTGCTGGTCATGAATGAAGGCTCACCCGGCGCACCGGCCGGACGAACGTGGCGGTGGTGGCCTGCGCTGCGGCTCGCTCTGGTTCTCCTCTGGCTGCTCGCGGCGGGGATGACCTGGTGGACGGCTCCCCGGCAGCAGGGCTACGACCAGGCGAGGGCGGACGCCGCTGCGGGCCGCATCACGGCATACCAGTGGGGCGACCGATGGGAGGTCAGCACCCCTCCACGATGGTTCGACGCTCCCGCCTTGCACAGCTCCGACACCCTCGGTCCCCTGTTCGCGTGGAGAACCCCCGACGGCCGGAGGCACTGGACCGACACCGACCGGTTCGACCAGGTGACCATCACCGACACCGTCGACAATGGCAGCTACTCCGGGCCTGGTGCCATCGGTGTCGCGCAGGACCTGCGAGCCTCCGGCCTCGAACACCGGGCCGGCGCACTCCACCTACCGACACCCGTCGTCATCTGGGCGGGTCTCGTCCTCGCTGTCATCTCTGTCGGCGTCGTCGTCGCCGGACCGGCTCCGGTACGGGGCACTCGGTGGTTCTGGTTCTGGCTGATCTCCATCACACCGTACGGCCTCGGGTTGCTGTACTGGTGGGCCCGGGAGCACCCGTGGTCGGCCTCGGCGACTCCGGCCGGGCACGTTGACCGGCGAGACAGCGGCATCCTTGGTCTCGGACTGGGCATCCTCGCGTCGATCGTGATCAGCCTTGTCCTGCTGGCCCTCCACACAGCCCTCGGCGACCGGTGGGTGCCACAGCCTGGCACCTAGCCCCGCGCGTCGGCGTCCCATTCGGTGGCGAGTAGCCCGAGAACGACCTGGTCAGCGAATTCCCCATGCACCCATGCCGCGCGGCGCAGGGTGCCTTCGCGCACGAACCCGGCCTGGGTGGCTGCTCGGATCATCGCGGCGTTGTCGGCCAGCGTCTCGACCTGCAACCGATGCAGGCCGCGGACCGTCAGCACGAGGGGATCCGGACGCTAGGCCAGTTCGCAGCGTTCCGACAGGGCGTAGCGGGTCAGCACCACGTCGCCGATCTGGCGGGCTTCGACCACCTGGGCGCGTCGGGCGGAATGCCACGGGAACCGGCCGTCACCGACGAAGCGGGGTGCCCGACGGTCGCCCACGAAGAAGGGGGCCACCACCAGGTGCAGTTCGTCGGCGAGCCCCGCGGTGAGGAACTGGCCGTGGACCAGGGCACCACCTTCCACAAGCAGTCGGCGTACTCCTCGGTCGGCCAGGTCGGTCAGGGCCCGGGACAGGTCGATCGGGTCACCGGCGTCGACCACTGTGGCCCGCTCCCCCACCCGGTGCCGGGTCTTCTCCAAGGCGGCGCTGGCACAGTAGACGATCCGCTCGGTGTCACCGACGGTGAAGAACCGGGCCGCCGGGTCCAGGTCCCCGCAGCCGGTCACTGTCACCCGGATCGGGGACTCCGGCAGGCCACGGGCGATCCGGTCGGCGCGGCGGCGGTCGCAGCGCACCAGCAGGCGAGGGTCGTCGCGGCGGACGGTGCCGGCACCCACCAGGATGGCGTCGCAGCTGGCACGTACCTCGTCGACCCGGTCCAGGTCGGCGTCGTTGGACAGCATCAGCCGTTCGTCGGTGGCGTCGTCGATGTAGCCGTCGATCGAGGTGGCGCAGCTGAGCAGCACGTACGGCCGGCGGGCCGTGGCCGGGCCGGTCACCGGACTGCGGGGAGGTCGGCGGCACGGGCGGCGCGGCTGGCCTTCGCCGCGAGGTAGTCGGCGTTGGCCGGGGAGAGGAACATGCCGGTGGGCACCTGCTCGGTCACGGTGACGCCGAGCCGGCTGAGCTGGTCGGTCTTCTCCGGGTTGTTCGTCAACACCGCGATCGGCCCGACGCCCAGCGCGGTGAGCATCTGCGCGGCGACGGTGTAGTCCCGCTCGTCCTCGTCGTGGCCGAGAGCGACGTTGGCCTCGAAGGTGTCCAGCCCGGCGTCCTGCAGGGCGTACGCGTCGAGCTTGGCGTACAGGCCGATGCCGCGACCCTCCTGCCGCAGGTAGAGCAGGTACCCGCCGGCCTCGGCGATGCGCTGCACGGCCTCGCGCAACTGGGGACCGCAGTCGCAGCGCTGGCTGCCGAACACGTCGCCGGTCAGGCACTCGCTGTGTGGACGGACCAGCGGCACGGCCCCGGCGGCGGTGTGGTCACCGAGGGCGAAGGCGAGGTGCTCGCGACCGTCGACCAGCCCGTCGAAGGTGTGCAGCCGGGCGGTGGTCTGGTATCCGTCGGAGAAGCGCAGCGGCACGGTGACCTGCGTCCGGATGGTGGCGGCAGGCAGTGATTCGGACATGGCTCTCCTCGTCAGACGGTGGCGGGTACACGGACACGACGGGCCAGCAGCACGGCGGCTCCGGGCAGGCTCGCGACGAGCACCAGGGCGCCGTACACCGTTGCGGTGGCCACCCCCTCGGCGGCGGTCAGGCCGGCGGCGGCGAACGCCCACGCGGCCACCCCCTCGCGGGGGCCGAACCCGGCGACGTTGGCCGGCACCCCCATCGCGAGCAGGGCCAGCAGGGTCAACGGCAGCAGCAGGGTCAGCGGGGCGGTGGAACCGGCAGTTCGGGCGGCCACCAGGAACGTGGCGAGGTGCCCGGCGACCGCGAGCGCGGAGGCGACCAGCACCCCGGCCCAGGTGCGCTTGCCCAGCAACCCGGCACGTACGTCGGCCACGGCGGTGACCATCGCGCGGGTGAACCGGGAGGCACCCGAGTGCGGCAGCAGGCGGGCGGCCAGCACCACGGCGACAAGCGCGGTCACCACGACCGCGGTGGCCACCGGCAGGTACGGTCGCACCGGCGACGGGAAGGCGAACAGCAGCACCACGGCGACGGCGACCAGGACGACCTGGCCGGCGACACGCTCCCAGACCACGGCCCGGATGCCCCGACCGACGTCACCGACGTCACGGCCGTGCCGTACCGCCCGGTGCACGTCGCCGAGGATCCCGCCGGGCAGGGTGGCGTTGAGGAAGACGGCCCGGTAGCAGTGGGCCACGGCTTCGCGCAGCGGCATCCCCACGCCGAGCCCGCCGGCGACCAGGCTCCACCGCCAGGCGACACAGACGGTGGTGAGCGCGCCCAAGGCCAGCGCGGCAGCCAGCGCGGGGGCGTCGATCAGGCGCAGCCCGGCCAGGAACGGCCCGGTGCCCAGCCAGCACAGCAGCCCCACCAGCACGGCGAGCCCGAGTGCCAGGCGCAGCCAGCCCCAGAAGGACCGGCCGGTCGGGGCCGCCGTGGACCCGACGTCACCAGCTTCGTCCGCCACGCAAGCCTCCCGGCATGGTGATCTTTCCCTGACTGTACGCACGTAACTCGCGGGCCGCCGGTTCAACGGGGTACGGCCAGCAGGTCGGTGTGATCGACCAGTACCCCGAGTCGGCCCGCGTTAGCCTCGTTGCGTCGACGCTTGGCGTACTCGTGGGTGAGATCGACAAGTTCCGGGCGTTGCTCGCAGGCCGCGTCGAGCCAGCCGGTGAACCACTGCGCGGTCAGGGCGGCCTGCTCCGGCCCGAGCCGCCACGGGCTGGGCCGGGTCTGCACGGTCATTCCGTGCCGGGTGAACGCCGCCGCGCAGGCGTCGACGGCGTCGGGGCCGAGCAGTCGACGGGCCCCCACGGCGCGGCGCTGGTGGGCGTTGAACGCGTCGGCGATCTCGACGTCGAGGGGGTCGGCCGGGGTCAGTTGCACGGTGCCGGTGACCGAGATCAGGAACAGCGCCGGGCTGCCGGCCTCCGCGCAGGCCGCGACCAGCCGTTCGATCTCGGCGGCGGTGAGCATGTCGAGCAGCGCCGAGGCGGTGACCAGCGCCGCGCCGGCCAGGTCGGTGGCGGTGAGCCGGGTCAGGTCACCGCGGCGGGTCTGCACCGTCACCGGCGCGCTGTCGGCGGCGACGGTGGGCATGCCGGCGCGGGCCCGAGCCAGCAGGTCCGGGTCCTGGTCGTAGAGGACCCAGTGCTGCGGGCCGGGCAGCAGCGGGGCCAGCCAGCGGCCCAGCGAGCCGGTGCCGGCCCCCAGGTCATGCACCACGTACGGCGTACTGCCGGGCAGCGTGGCGCGTACCGTGTCGACCAGGTCCGTGGCGCGGGCGGCCACGTCGGCCGGCTCCCGCAGCGCGAGCCACTGCGCGAAGTCCGGCGGCAGCTCGACGGGCGCATCCTGGACTGCCTGCTGCTCGGTCATGACGCCATCGCCTCTTCCAGGGCCGTGGTGATCCGGGTGGTGGTGCTCGTCCAGTCGTCGAGGGTGCTCCGTCGCCGGGCGGCGATGCGGCGCAGCCGCGCCCGTAGGGTCGCCTCGTCCAGCCAGCGGCGCAGCGCGTCGGCCAGCGCCGCCGGCTGCTCGGGCGGCACCAGCACGCCGGGGCGTTCCCCGCCGACGTGGCCGAGGGCGTCGGGCAGGCCACCGACCGCCGTGGCGAGCACCGGGATGCCGCGCGCCAACGCCTCGGTGACCACCATCCCGTACGTCTCCCCGCGTGACGGGTGCACCAGCAGGTCGGCGGCGGCGTACGCGGCGGCCAGCCGGTCACCGGACAGCGGACCGGCCAGCCGGATCCGGTCGCCGAGCCGGTGGGTGGTGATCTGCGTGCGGAGCCGGTCGACGAAGTCCGGTTCGCGGTGCAGCGGGCCGACGCAGGTGAGCGTCCAGTCCCGGTCGGTCACCGCCGCCAACGCCTCGACCAGCAGGTCGTGGCCCTTGTGGGCGGCGACCGCGGCGACGCAGAGCAGCGCCGAACCGGCCGGCGATCCGGTGACCGGCGGCGCCGGGTCCACCCCGGGGGCGGCGACGTGCACCAGCGACGGCGGCAGCGCGTACTGGTGCAGCAACCGGTCGCGGGTCCAGGTGCTGGTGGCGACGATGACGGTGGCGCTGGCCAGGGCCTGCGCCTCGGTGTCGTCGTCGCGCGGCAGGTGCACCAGCGGGACCAGCCGCAACCGCCGGGCCTGCGCGGCGAGGGTGTCCGGCACCACCGAGGCGACCAGCCCGTCGACCAGGACGAGCGCGCCGTCGGGCAGGGCGGTGAGCAGTTCGGCGAGCCGGGCGTGTTCCGCCGGGGACGGGGTCGGCCACGCTCCCGGTACGGGATGTTCGCGTACCGACCAGCCGGCGGCAGCGAGCCCGGCGCAGATCCGCCGGTCGTAGCCGTTGCCGCCGCTGGGCGTGGCCGGATCGTCGATGTCGCCGGGCAGCACCACGTGCACGCTCGGCACGTCAGGCGCCGGTGCCGCTCGCCCCCGGCAGTGACCGTTCGTAGCTGGCCCAGGCGACGTGTGACTCGTGCAGGGTGACGGTGATGCCGGTCAGCCCGTGCGCGCCGGCGCCCAGGTCGCCGGCGTGCACCCGGTCGGCGAGCCGGTCGGCGATGGTTCGGGCCAGCACCTCGGTGGTGGTGTTGGTGCCGGCGAAGGCGGGCTCGTCGTCCAGGTTTCGGTAGTTCAGTTCGCCGAGCACGGCCTTGAGCTGGTCGGTGGCCAGCCCGATGTCGACCACGATGCCGTCGGCGTCGAGATCCGGGCGGCGGAACGTGGCGTCGACCACGAACGTCGCGCCGTGCAGCCGCTGCGCGGGGCCGAAGACGTCGCCCCGGAAGCTGTGGGCGATCATGATGTGGTCACGTACGGTCACACTGAACACGGAGTCACTCCCCGTCGTAGGTGATGAGGTGGCACAGCGCGGGCAGGCTGCCGGCGCTGAGTCGGGCAAGGACGTCGGGCAGGTCCGCGAACGCCGACCGCCCGGTGATCAACGCGTCGAAGACCGGGTCGGCCAGCAGGTCGAGGGCGAGCGCCATCCGGTCGGCGTACCCTCGGCTGCTGCGCCGCGCGGGGGCGACCATGCCGACCTGGCTGCTGCGGATGGTCAGCCGCCCGGAGTGGAAGGCCGCGCCGAGGGAGAGCTGCACCTGGCGGTCGCCGTACCAGCTCAGTTCGAGCACGGTGCCTTCGGCGGCGAGCAGGTCCAGGCTGCGTTGCAGGCCGGCGGCGCTGGCGCTGGCGTGCACTACCAGGTCGCGGCCGCCGGTCGCCGCCTCGGGGGTGGCGAAGTCGACGCCGAGCGCGGCGGCCACCTCGGCCCGGGTCGGGTCGGTGTCGACGAGTTCCACCGCCACGCCGGGGAAGCGGGCCAGCAGCGCCGCGACGGCGCAGCCGACCATGCCGGCGCCCACCACGCTGACCCGGTCGCCGAGCAGCGGTGGCGCGTCCCACAGCGCGTTGACCGCGGTCTCCACTGTGCCGGCCAGCACCGCGCGGGACGCCGGCACCTGCTCCGGTACGACGGTCACCGCGTCGACCGGCACCACGTACGCGCTCTGGTGCGGGTACAGGCAGAACACCGTACGTCCGCGCAGGTGGGCCGGGCCCTGTTCGACCTCGCCCACGTTGAGGTAGCCGTACTTGACCGGGGCCGGGAAGTCGCCCTCCTGGAACGGGGCGCGCATCGTGGCGTACTGGCTGTCCGGCACCTTACCGGCGAAAACCAGGGTCTCGGTGCCTCGGCTGACTCCGGAAAACAGGGTGCGTACCTGCAGTTCGTCGGAGCCCGGTTCGGGTAGCGTCACCGGTCGGATCTCTCCCGCACCGGGTGCGCGCAGCCAGAAGGCGCGAGCGGGTCGCGTCACCGGTTCTTCTCCTCACCTGCGTCCGGACCGAACCGATCCGTCATGTTTTCCGTACTTCCTGACAGGGGTCGTCGATCATAAACACGGAGGCACGGTGTCCACAGTTCGAACCGGTCCGCAAATCGGGATGCTCGTCCAGGTCGTCCTGCTGGGCGGGCTCGCCACGACGGTCGGCCTCGGCGTCGCCGGCTGGCTCGCGGGCCTGACGTACGGTGCCGTGACCTGCCTGGCGCTCATCCGGGCGCTGCGGCGCACCGACTCGCCCCGGCTGGGCCCGGCCGACTGGGTCACCATGGGTCGGGGGCTGCTGGTGGGGGCGGTGACCGCGCTGATCGCCGACGCGCTGATCGCCGGGCGGCCCGCGCCGACGGTGGTGCTGGTGGTGCTGACCGTGGTCGCGCTGGCGTTGGACGCGGTCGACGGCAAGGTGGCCCGGCGGACCAGGACGGTCAGCAGGCTCGGTGCCCGCTTCGACATGGAGGTCGACTCGATCCTGGTGCTGATGTTGAGCCTCTACGTGGCGCCGTCGGTCGGGGTCTGGGTGCTCGCCATCGGCCTGATGCGGTACGCCTTCCTCGCCGCGAGCTGGGTGCTGCCCTGGATGGACGCGCAGCTTCCGCCCCGGTACTGGCGGAAGGTGGTCGCCGCGGTCCAGGGGATCGTGCTCGCCGTCGCCGCCTCCCAGCTGCTGCCCGCCCCGGTGACCCTGCTGGTGCTGCTGGCAGCGCTCGGGCTGCTGGTCGAGTCGTTCGGCCGGGACGTGGCCTGGCTGTGGCGGCGTCGTCTGCCGCGTACCGTCTCCCCGATCGTCGTCGCGACGGTGCCGCTGCGCGGTCGTCCGCTCGACCGGGTCGAGGAACCCGACCTGCCCCCCGCGCCTGTCCTGTCGCTGCGCTGACCCAGGAGAACCCCTTGTCGACCTCCGATGCTGCGCGCGCCACGAACACCGCCGAGCGCCTTCCCACGACCGACTTCCCGGACGCCGAGGCGGTGACCGAAGCCTCCGACGCCCCTGCCGCAGCCTCCGACGCCCCTGCCGCGTCCGGCCGCCGACGGATGCTGGCCCGGGTGGTCACCGTACTGGCCGTCGTGCTGGTCCTGGCCGCCTTCACCCTGCCCAACCAGCCGTGGCGGATGCAGGCCGGCGCGTTCCTGCGGATTCCGCTGGAGGCGCTGCTGCTCGCCGCCGCGCTGCTCGCGCTGCCCGGCCGACCCCGCCGGCTGGTCGCCGCCGTGGCCGGAGTGCTGCTCGGCCTGGTGGTGCTGGTGAAGATCGGCGACCTCGGGTTCTACTCGTCGTTGGGGCGGCCGTTCGACCTGGTGCTGGACTGGTCCCTGCTGGACGAGGCGTTCGCCTTCGTGGCCGAGTCGATCGGCCGGCCCGGTGCCATCGCCATCGCCGTCGGCGTCGTGCTGGTGCTGCTGGCCGTGCCGGTGCTGACCGCGCTGTCCACGGTGCGGCTCTCCCGGCTGCTGGCGCGGCACCGTACCGCCGGCACCCGGGTCGTCGCGTCGCTGGTGCTGGTCTGGGCGCTGCTTGCCGCGTTCCAGGCCCGGATCGTGACCGGTGTGCTGGTCGCCGACAGCAACGCCAGCACCATCGTCTACGAGCACGTCTCGGAGGTCCGCGAACGGATCAACGACCGGGCGGCGTTCCGTACCGAGGTGAGTGCGGACCCGTTCCGCGACGTGCCCGCAGACCAGCTGCTGACCGGGCTGCGCGGCAAGGACGTGCTCATCGCCTTCGTGGAGAGTTACGGTCGCGACGCGGTCTCCGACCCGGAGTTCGCCTCCGTGCAGCGGCTGCTCGACGACGGCGCCGGGCGGTTGCAGGCGGCCGGTTTCTCCTCGCGCAGCGGCTTCCTCACCTCGCCGACCATCGGCGGCGGCAGTTGGCTGGCACACGCCACCCTGCTGTCCGGGCTGTGGATCGACAACAACCAGCGGCACAAGAGCCTGCTGGCCAGCGACCGGTTCACCCTCGGCGACGCCTTCCGCAGCGCAGGCTGGCGTACGGTCGGGGTGATGCCGGCGGTCAACCAGGCCTGGCCGGAGGGGAAGTTCTACGGCTACGAGCAGTTCTACAGTGGCCCTGACCTCGGCTACCGGGGTCCCCGGTTCGCCTTCTCCCCGATGCCCGACCAGTACGCGATCAACGAGTTCCACTCTCGGGAGCGGGTCGGGCCGCGGGATCGGCCGGTGATGGCCGAGTTGGCGCTGGTCTCCAGCCACTCCCCCTGGACCAAGGTGCCCTCGCTCGTCGACTGGGACGACATCGACGACGGCGAGGTGTTCCGCAAGGGCATCATCGGTACGCCGACGGCACAGGCCCGCACCGGTTACCGGCACGCGGTCAGCTACAGCCTGCGTACCCTCATCTCCTACCTGGAGACCCACGGTGACGACGACACGGTGCTGGTGGTCCTCGGTGACCACCAGCCCGCGCCGGTGGTCACCGGGGACAATGCCAGCCCGGACGTGCCGATCCACCTGATCGCGAAGGATCCCGCCGTGCTGGAGCGGATCGCCGACTGGGGCTGGCAGGACGGCCTCACCCCGGACGCCGCCGCCCCGGTCTGGTCGATGGATTCCTTCCGCGACCGTTTCCTCACCACCTTCGGCTCCGCCCCGGCCCGGCCGCAGGCGCAGTCCCGCTGAGGCCGAGCCAGGTCAGAGCGTGGGGCCGGGGCGTGGGCCGGTCAGGGTGTGGGGCCGGTGGTGGTGACTACCGCCGGCTCCACTGCTGGTTGGCCTGGCCGTTGCAGGTCCAGAGGACGAGCCGGGTGCCGTTGGCGGTGCCCCCGCCGTTGGCGTCCAGGCAGAGGCCGGACTGCACGCCGGTGATGGTGCCGTTGGCGTTGACGTTCCACTGCTGGTTCGTCGCACCGTGGCAGTCGTAGATGGTGACCCGGGTGCCCGGCGAGGTGCCGTAGCCCTCGGCGTCGAGGCACTTGTTGCCGTAGACGGTGAGCGCGCGGCCGGAGGTGTAGCTCCACTGCTGGTTGGTGCCGCCGTGGCAGTCCCACAACTGCAACTGGGTGCTGTTGGCGGTGCTGTAGCCCGGCACGTCGACGCACCGGCCGGACTGGTTGCCGACGATCGCGCCGCTGGTGGGACCCGGGGTGGGGGTGGGGGTGGGAGTGCCGCCGTTACCGGGGGTGCCGATGCTGCCCGGCACCGACTGCAGGGCGTCGTACCAGACCGCGGCCATCTTGTCGTAGCCGTTGGCGGTCGGGTGGACGCCGTCGATCAGGTCGCCGGTGGTCAACGCGGCGTGCATGTTGACCAGGTGCACCCGCTTGCCCGCGTTCACCTTGCTCTGCACGATGCCGGGAATCGCGGCGTTGAAGGTGCGTACCGCCGCTGCCTGATTGGTGTTCGACAGCGTGATGATCTGCGCGACGAACACCTCCGCGTTGGGAGCGGTGTTGGTGATGCGGTCGATCAGCGTGGAGAGCCGGTTCGGTGCGCTGCTGACGTTGTAGTTCTGCAGGATGTCGTTGGTGCCGATGTGCAGCAGCACGGTCTGCGGTCGCTGCGTGTTCAGCCAGTTGACGATGTTGGCGTCGATCTGGTCGATCCGCCAGCCAGGATGCCCCTGATGGTCCCGGTCACCGAGGCTGGTCGGCCCGTTGAACTGCGAGCCGACGAAGTCCACCGTGTACCTGCCGTTGACCAGGCGCTGCCACAGGCCGATCCGGTAGCCGCCCGGGATCTGAGTGCCCTCGGTGATCGAGTCACCGAGCGGCATCACCCGTACCCCACCGTTGGACTCCGCACTGGCGGTCCCCGCCGCTGTCACCACCGCACTGACCGCCAGCCCGACCGCGGCCACCGCCGCAAGCCATCGCACCCTCATCCCCATCACCACTCCTGCCACTAGTCCTCAGCGCACACCAACAGTGTGAGCGCTAACACTCACAACAGTCGATATTCCCACCCCCACCGACCCCCGTCAACATCCACTCCCCTCCCCCACCCCGCCC
>NZ_PNOZ01000040.1:0-65163 GCF_002879555.1 Verrucosispora sp. ts21
ACCCCACCCCGTCCTCACCCCACCCCCGCTCTGCCCGTCGATCTTGCACTTTCTGTCGGGGTAAACCCGAAGAAAAGGTGCATTTCGGCGACCAGAAGTGCAAGATCGCGGGGGTTGGGGGGCGGTAGGGTCGGGGTGTGAGGTTTGAGGTGGGGCGGTTGGTGGTGCACCGCAACGTGCGGCGTGGGCGGATCGGGTGGGTGCGGCCTGCCCGGGTGGTCAGCGACGACGAGCGTGGGCTGCTGTTGTGGGTGGCCGAAGGGTCGGCGGTCGCGGCGGAGGTGAACGCTGCCGGGCTGGGGATGCGGGAGGCTCCGTTTGCCGAGTGGCTCACTCCGACGTTCCAGCTGAAGCAGGGGCGGTGGAACGGGCCGCCGTTGCTGAAGTTCCTGCCTGCCGGGGCGGCGCATTCCGTCTGGTGGTTCCGGGACGCGCAGGGGCGGTTCACCGGGTGGTACGTCAACCTGGAGGAGAACGGCGTCCGGTGGGACGACGGCGGGCTGGCCGGCGTCGACATCATCGACCAGGATCTCGACGTCTGGGTCCGACCCG
Source organism: Verrucosispora sp. ts21 (assembly GCF_002879555.1). NCBI lineage: Bacteria > Bacillati > Actinomycetota > Actinomycetes > Micromonosporales > Micromonosporaceae > Micromonospora > Verrucosispora sp. ts21. The sequence goes on from NZ_PNOZ01000040.1 coordinate 553, forward strand.
ACCGCAGCTGGGAGTGGAAGGACGAGGGCGAGTTCGTCGAGCGGCTGGCCTTCCCGGAGCACTACTGGGTGACCGACGAGGCGGCCGTACGAGCCGAGGGCAAGCGGGTGATCGCCCTGGCCGAGGCCGGTGAGTTCCCCTTCGACGGCACCTGGTGCGATTTCGCGCCGCCTCCGGAGTGGGAAACCCCGCAGTCGCTACCCGCCGGCTGGGACCGCCCGCCCGTACGCTGAGTCAGCTGTGTTCTGGGTCACATACGGGCTGGTTCGGGTGACCCGCCCCGGTCCGATGTGAGGGATCCGGGGTGGATCTGGCAGAATGGCTGGCTGGTATCCGGCGCGCGTCCGGCGCCCTCTAACCCGGTCGCGTCGCCAGTCCACCCGAGCAGTCTCCGGCCCAACCCCACTGTGCCGGTTGGCGCTCACCCGTGCACACCGCCCACCTGGGCCGGTGAGATCGCAACAGGAGCGAAACAACCGTGGCCGTAAAGATCCGGCTCCTGCGGATGGGCAAGATCCGCAACCCGCAGTACCGCATCGTCATCGCCGACTCGCGCACCAAGCGTGACGGCCGGGCGATCGAGTTCGTCGGCATCTACCAGCCGAAGGAAGACCCTTCGGTGATCGAGGTCAAGTCGGAGCGGGTCCAGTACTGGCTGTCCGTCGGCGCGCAGCCGAGCGAGGCGGTGCAGCGGCTGCTGGAGCTGACCGGTGACTGGCAGAAGTTCAAGGGCCTGCCGGCCCCGCCGCCGCTGAAGGTGGCGCCGGAGCGGGTCGACCGCACGGCCGCCTACGAGGCCGAGGCGAAGGCTGCCGCCGGTGTGGCGGACACCCCGGCCAAGCCGGCGAAGAAGGCCGCCAAGGCCGAGGCTGAGGCGCCGAAGGCCGAGGCGCCGGCCGCTGCGGACTCCGGCGAGCAGGCCTGACATGGCACTGCGGCCGGCGTTGGAGCACCTGGTCAAGGGCATCGTCGACCACCCCGATGACGTACGCGTCCGGATGGTCGACTCCCGTCGGGGCAAGCGGCTCGAAGTTCGCGTGCACCCCGAGGACCTGGGCACCGTGATCGGGCGGTCCGGTCGGACCGCCAAGGCACTGCGCCAGGTGATCGGCTCCATCGGTGGGCGCGGCGTGCGCGTCGACATCGTCGACTCGTACTGATGCAGCTCATCGTCGGCAGGATCGGTAAGCCGCACGGCATCCGCGGTGAGGTCACCGTGGAGGTCCGTACGGACGAGCCCGAGACGCGGTTCGCCCCCGGCATGGTGTTGATTACCACGCCGGGGGCGGTTCCCCGTGGCCGTCAGGAGCCGGCCGCCAGCCCGGGAGAGCGCTACGAGGTGCCCGCCGAGCTGACCGTGGAGGCTGCCCGCTGGCACCAGGGTCATCTCCTGGTCGCCTTCGAGGGTGTGCTGGACCGCAACGTCGCGGAGGCCTTGCGGGGCACTCTGCTCGCCGTGGACAGCGCCGACGTGGCCCCGCCGGAGGACCCGGAGGAGTTCCACGACCACCAGTTGGTGGGGCTCGCCGTGGTCACCCCGGCCGGGGAGCGCCTGGGCGAGGTGGCCCGGATCGACCACGCACCCGCCTCGGATCTGCTGGTGCTGCGTCGCCCCGAGGGGCGTACCGCGCTGATTCCCTTCATCAAGGTGATGGTTCCCGAGGTCGATCTCGCCGGTGGTCGCGTCGTGGTCGACCTGCCCGACGGCCTGCTCGACCTCTGATCCCCGCGGAGCACCCCTGATGCGCGTCGACATCGTGTCGATCTTTCCGGAGTACTTCGCTCCGCTGGACCTGTCGCTGATCGGCAAGGCGCGGGCCAACGGCACGCTGCGGCTGGGCGTACACGATCTGCGCAGCTGGACCCACGACGTGCACCGCACCGTCGACGACACTCCGTACGGTGGCGGGCCCGGCATGGTGATGCGGCCCGAGCCGTGGGGTGCGGCGCTGGACGCCCTGGCGCCCGCCGAGTCGGCTGCGCCCCGGCTGCTGGTGCCGTCCCCGGCCGGCGTGCCGTTCACCCAGGCGCTGGCGTACGAGTTGGCCGCCGAGCCGCACCTGCTCTTCGCCTGCGGCCGGTACGAGGGCATCGACCAGCGGGTGCTCGACCATGCGGCGACCCGGATGCCGGTCACCGAGGTCAGCCTCGGCGACTACGTGCTCTTCGGTGGTGAGGTCGCGGTGCTGGTGATCCTGGAGGCGGTCGTCCGGCTGCTGCCCGGGGTGCTCGGCAACGCCGGCTCGCTGACCGAGGAGTCGCACGCGCACGGGCTGCTGGAGGCGCCGATGTACACCAAGCCGGCGACCTGGCGGGGGCTGGACGTGCCGGAGGTGCTGCGCTCCGGCGACCACGGCCGGATCGCCCGCTGGCGCAGGGACGCGGCGTTGGAGCGTACCGGCCGTCGTCGGCCCGACATGCTCGCCGCGCTCGACCCCCGGGAGCTGGACAAACGGGACGTGGCGGCGCTGGACCGGGGCGGGTTTCCGGTGCCCGGACCCGATGTGGCAAAGTAGAGGGGTTGCCGCAGACGTCTGCGCCGTGGACGGCTGCGAGGATCCCCGACCGGGGTCTGGTGCCACCGACCACCACCCGGGGATCAGTATCACCCATCCGCGCGCCGATTGACGGTGCGCCGTGAGCCTCACGAGGACGCAGCGATGAACATCCTGGACGCCCTTGACGCCCAGTCGAAGCGCACCGACCTTCCCGCCTTCCGTGCCGGTGACACCGTCAAGGTGCACGCCCGGGTGGTCGAGGGCAACCGGTCCCGGGTCCAGATCTTCCAGGGCGTCGTCATCCGCCGCCAGGGTGACGGACTGCGCGAGACCTTCACCGTTCGCAAGCTCAGCTTCGGCGTCGGTGTCGAGCGGACCTACCCGATCAACAGCCCGGCGATCGACCGGATCGAGGTCGTGACCCGCGGTGACGTCCGTCGGGCCAAGCTCTACTACCTGCGTGAGCTGCGGGGCAAGAAGGCCAAGATCAAGGAGCTGCGCGAGAAGCAGCCGAGCTGACCTCGCCCTGCGCCACGCCGCCTAAGCTGCGCGTATGTCGTACGCTCGGGGTCGCACTACCCTGGTCGTACGGGCGCAGCGCGGCGGCGACCCGCCGTGCATGGCGGGGGACCTCCACTACCGCCCGGGAAGTCTCGACGAGACTGCCGGGCGGTAGTCGTTTCTGTGGACCGGGGAGTGCGCGTGGTACAGGCGCTTGACGACAGCGGCTCGGTTGATCCATGGCGCCGACGGACCCGGCGCAACAAGCCGCAGATGCCGCTCTGGCAGGAACTACCGCTGCTGCTCGTCGTCGCCTTCTGTCTCGCCGTGCTGATCCGTACGTTCCTGCTCCAGGCCTTCTTCATCCCCTCCGGGTCGATGGAGGACACCCTCCTCGTCGGCGACCGCGTCCTGGTCAACAAGGTCGTCTACAACGTGCGGGATCCGCAGCGCGGCGAGGTGGTGGTCTTCCGGGGCACCGACAAGTGGGTTCCACAGGTGGAGGTGGAGCCGGCCGGCGGCTTCGTCGACCGGCTCGGCCGCACCGTCGGTGACCTGGTCGGGCTGAGCCGCCCGGGGGAGAAGGACTTCATCAAGCGCGTCATCGGGCTGCCCGGTGACCGGGTGAGCTGTTGTGACGACCAGGGGCGGCTGCTGGTGAACGGCACCCCGCTGGACGAGTCGGCGTACGTGTTGCGCGACTCGCCACTGGACCTGCCCCCCAACGCGCAGGAGTGCCGGTCCCGGCGGTTCGAGGAGATCGTGGTCCCGCCCGGGCATATGTTCGTGCTCGGCGACCACCGTCTCGTCTCGCAGGATGCCCGCTGCCAGGGCACCGTGCCGATCGACAACGTGGTGGGACGGGCCTTCGCGGTGGTCTGGCCCTCCAACCGCTGGCACACCCTGCCCGTTCCGGAGACGTTCGCCAACGTGCCGTCACCGGTCACGGCCAGCGGCGGTGCCGCGCCACCGGTGCGGCCCACGACCGAGGGCGGAGCCTTCCTGGCACTTCCGATCGCAGCCGTACTCTCCGTTCTCGCGCGTTCGACGCGGTGGCACCGATCCGGGCAACGTAGGCTCCTCCCGTGATTGACGAGCAGACCGACAAGCCGCGCCACTCCTTCTGGAAGGAACTGCCCATCCTTCTCGGGGTGGCGATCCTGGTCGCGGTACTGGTGCGGGCCTTCGTACTGCAGACCTTCTTCATCCCGTCGCCGTCCATGGAGAACACCCTCAAGATCGACGATCGGGTGCTGGTCAACAAGTTGGTGTACAACTTCCGGACGCCGCACCGCGGTGAGGTGATCGTCTTCAAGGCGCCCGTCGAGTGGAGCGGCAACCCCGCGGGCGAGGACTTCATCAAGCGGATCATCGGCGTCGGCGGTGACCGGGTGGTCTGCTGCGACGCGCAGGACCGCCTGATGATCAACGGGGTGCCGCTGGACGAGCCGTACATCTTCTCCTTCGACGGTCAGCGGGACAAGCCGGCGGACCAGGAGTTCGACGTCGTCATACCGGAGGGTCGGCTCTGGGTGATGGGCGACCACCGCTCTGCCTCCGGCGACTCGCTGGAGCACTACCAGCAGTCCGGCGAGAACGTCACCGCGGCCACCATCCCCGAGAAGGACGTCGTGGGTCGGGCCTTCACCGTCTTCTGGCCGTTCAACCGGGCCACCCTGCTCACGGTGCCCGAGGGGTTCGAGGCGATTCCGGCACCCTGACGGTGCCGGCAGGTCGGGTGGGACGGCGACGTGGGCGTTGTCGGTGACGTCTGGCAGTCTGGTGCGGTGACGCGATACACCCCGAGGCGCGCCGCCCGGGTGCTCCTGGTCGACCAGGCCGATCGGCTGCTGCTCTTCCGCGGCTTCGATCCGGCCCAGCCGCAGGGCGGACGCTGGTGGTTCACCCCCGGCGGCGGTCTGGACCCGGGGGAGACGTACGCCGACGGCGCGGCGCGTGAGCTGGCGGAGGAGACCGGGTTGCGGTTGCCCGTGGCCGAGTTCGGTGAGCCGGTGCACGCCGACGTCATCGAGTTCTCCTTCGACGGGGTGTCCTACCGGCAGGAACAGCGGTTCTTCCTGGTGCGGGTGGCCGCCCACGAGGTGGACACCACCGGGTTCAGCGAGGTGGAGCGGGGCAGCGTGGACGGCTACCGGTGGTGGTCGGCCGAGGAGCTGCGCAGCACCGCCGAGCGGTGCTACCCGCCGGACCTGCCGGCGGTCCTGACCCGGGCGTTGACCGACGTGCCGGCCACGGCCGGCGGTGCGCCGTGCTGACCCCGCCGCGCACGGTCGTGCGCCGGGAGGCCGGGCTCTACGCGCTGGAACGGGCCTTGCAGCGGCGTGGCTTCCGGCACGTCGCCGGTGCCGACGAGGCCGGCCGGGGCGCGTGCGCCGGGCCGCTTGTCGCCGCCGCCGCGGTGCTGCCGGAGGGGCGGCGGGGCGAGATCGACGGTCTGGCCGACTCCAAGCTGCTCACCCCGGCCAGCCGGGAGCGGGTGTACGACGAGGTGGTCGCGCGTGCCCTGGCGTACGCCGTGGTGGTCATCCCGGCCGAGGAGGTCGACGCCCGCGGGCTGCACGTGTGCAACCTGGCCGCGATGCGTCGGGCGCTGGCCTCGCTGACCGTGCGACCGGAGTACGTGTTGACCGACGGGTTCGGCGTCGACGGTCTGGACGTGCCCGGTCTCGCCGTGTGGAAGGGTGATCGGGTGGCGGCCTGCGTGGCGGCGGCGAGCGTGCTGGCCAAGGTGACCCGGGATCGGATCATGGTCGACCTCGACGCCGAGCACCCCGGCTACGGCTTCGCCGAGCACAAGGGGTACATCACCGCCGACCACACGGCGGCGCTGCGCGAGCATGGTCCGTGCCGGGAACACCGGTTCTCCTACGTCAACGTCGCGGCCGTCTCCGGCCTGGACGACCGCCCGCCCCGCTCACGTCGACCGCTTGGCGCAAGCCGGGACGAGCCGATGGAGCGCTCAGGCTTCGCAGGGGGTACCGTCGGCGTGGCGTTGGGCGAGCAGCGTCAGCGCCCAGCGCCGGTGGGGGAAGATGTGGTCATGGAAGGCGGAGTGCGATGAGCGCGGAAGACCTCGAAAAGTACGAGACCGAGATGGAGCTGCAGCTCTACCGGGAGTACCGCGACATCGTCCGTCAGTTCTCCTACGTGGTGGAGACCGAGCGGCGGTTCTACCTGGCCAACCAGGTCGACCTGCACGTGCGCAACTCCGACGGCGAGGTCTACTTCGAGGTCGAGATGCATGACGCGTGGGTGTGGGACATGTACCGTCCTGCCCGGTTCGTCAAGAACGTCCGGGTGATGACGTTCAAGGATGTCAACGTCGAGGAGTTGGAGAAGCCCGACATCTCGCTGCCCGCCGACTCCGGCTTCGGCGGCTGATCCTCGGCGGCGTTGTCGTCACGGCGGCCCCCACCCGCCCGTGATCGGTCCACATCGGCGTGCCGGGTCCGTCCGGCGCTCCGCGTCGTCCCCGCAGCAGCCCTCGGTCGCCACGTGATGCCATAGCAGATCAACTGTGTCGGCGTGGTCTGTCCACAGGGCGTCGCGTCGTCCACAGGCGAGGCCCGCCGGGCAGCGAAGTCGCGCCGACGACGCGCACACTCGCCGCCATGGTGACCCGATCCGGCGCGCTCTGCGCCCTCCTGCTGGTGCCACTTGTCGCGTACCCGCCGCCACCCTTGTCGTTCACGCCGCCACCCTTGTCGTCAACGCCGCCACCCTCGTCGTCGACGCCGTCGCGCTGGTCGTCGTTGCCGACGGTGGGTCCGTCGGCCGTCGATCATCAGGGTCCGGCCGTTTCGGTGGCTGCGCTGGTGTTGCCGCCCGGGGTCGCTGCGGCGGGCAGCGCCGGGCGATACCGGTGGCCGGTCGACGGGCAGCCCCGGCCGGTCCGCCGGTTCGATCCGCCGCCTCGTCCCTGGCTGGCCGGCCATCGTGGGGTGGACCTGCTCGCGCCGGACGGCGCGACGATCCGGGCCGCCGGTGCCGGCACGATCTCGTACGCCGGCATGGTCGCCGGCCGTCCGGTGATCTCGGTGGCCCATGCCGACGGGCTGCGCACCACCTACGAGCCGGTGGAACCGGCGGTCACCGTCGGCACGGCGGTGCCGGCAGGCACCGTGCTGGGGGTTCTGCTGCCCGGCCACGCGGGCTGTCCGCAGGCCGCCTGCCTGCACTGGGGGCTGCGGCGGGGCAACGACTACCTCGACCCGCTGGCCCTGCTCGGTCTCGGCCGGACCCGGCTGCTGCCGGTGGCCGACGCGCCCCTCAGCGCTGGTCGAGCAGGGTGGGCAGTTGCACGGCGAGCCGGTCGTACTCGTCGGGCGAGTTGTACACCTGGCCGCAGAGTCTCAACCAGCCCCGCCCGTCCCAGCTGTTGACCGCGACCTGGGCGGCGAGCCGCTCGGCGATCCGGGCCCGCAGCGCCCGCGCGCCCTCCATGGTGGTGGCGAGGCCCGCCGGCAACGGGATGATCCGCATGGCGACCGTGGGTCCGCCGGGGTCGGGCAGGTCGGCCGGTCGCACGCCGAGAGCGTCCCCCACCACCCGCTGCCCGTACGCGGCCAGCGCCGCGTTGTGCGCACGCACCCGGTCCACGCCGAGCGTACGCAGGACGTAGAGCCCCACCGGGGCGCTCAGCCAGCCGGTGTAGTCCGCGGTCGCCTGCCACTCCAACCGGCCCGGGAAGCCCGCCTCCTGCTCCCAGGAGACCACCAGCGGTTCGACCCGCTCCCGCCAGGTCGGGGAGACCACGAGGACGGCCGTGCCCCGGGGCGCGTACCCCCACTTGTGCAGGTTACCGACCCAGAAGTCGGCACCGATGCTCTGCACGGACGCCGGCAGCATGCCGGGCGCGTGGGCGGCGTCGACAAGCACCGACACGCCGTGTTCCCGCGCCACACCCACGATCGCGGCGACCGGGAACAGTCGCGCCGTCGCCGAGGTGAGCTGGTCGACCACGACCAGTCGGGTACGCCCCGGACGCAGCCCGGAGCGAACGATCTGCACGATCTCCTCGGTGGTGGCGGACAGCGGCACCCGCAGCACCCGATGGGTCGCCCCGGTGCGTTCACATTCCCGGCGGATGGCGAAGTCGACCGCACCGTAGCCGTGGTCGGTGGTGAGCACCTCGTCGTCCGGCCGCAACCCGACCGACTGCAACGCCACGGCCACGCCGGTGGTGGCGTTGGCGGTCAGGGCCGTGCCGTCCGGGTCGGCGCCGAGGAAGCCGGCCAGGTGCCGGCGGGCGTGCGTGATCCGGTCGACCAGACCCTCGGTGAAGAAGCGCAGCGGATCGGCTTCCATCTCGTCGCGCAACCGCTGCTGGGCCCGCTGCACGGTGATCGGCACCGCGCCGAACGAGCCGTGGTTGAGGTGGCTGACCGCCGGGTCGAGGGAGAAGAGCAGGCGAGCGCCAGGGATCGGCTCAGGAGGCAACGGGACGCTCACCGGATGATCGTAACGCCGTCCCCGGCCCGCCGTGATGGATCTTGCGCAGTCCCTAGGCGCGGGGGTGGGCCTGGCGGTATGCGGCGCGGAGCCGGTCGACCGAGACGTGGGTGTAGACCTGCGTGCTGGCCAGCGACGAGTGCCCCAGCAACTCCTGCACCGCACGCAGGTCCGCCCCGCCTTCCAGCAGGTGGGTGGCGGCCGAGTGGCGCAGCGCATGCGGGCCGATCCGGGGCAGGCCGGTGGCCTGCGCGTACGCCCCGACGATCTGACGGGCGGTCGTCGGGTTCAGCCGCCCACCCCGGACGCCGAGGAGCAACGCGTCGCGCGAGCCCGGGACCACGAGCACCGGACGTCCCCGCCGCAGCCACTCGTCGAGGGCCCGTTGAGCAGGCGAGCCGTACGGCACGACCCGTTCCCGTCCGCCCTTACCTCGGACCCGAACCACCCGCCGGCCATGGTCGACGTCGGCGACGTCGATGCCGCAGGCCTCGCTGACCCGCACCCCGGTGCCGTAGAGCAACTCCAGCAGCACCCGGTCCCGTAACCGCACCGCCTCGGCGACCACATCTTCCGCCCCGGCACCGTCCCCGGTCTCAGCGGCGACCGGCCCGCCTGCGGTGCCGTGCTCGTCAGCGGTGGGGTGGACATCGGCGGTGCGGTGGCTGTCGGCGTGGTCAGCAACGGTGTGGTCGTCGGGGGTGGGGTGGGTGTGGCTGGTGCTGTTGCGGGTCGGTGCCTCGACGAGCAGCGCGGCCTGGTCGGTGCGGAGCACGGTGGGCAGGGTGCGTTGCGGACGGGGGCTGGCCAGTGTGGCGGCCACGTCGGTGGGTAGCAGCCCGCCCCGGTGCGCCCAGGCACTGAAGGTGCGTGCCGCCGCTGCCCGCCTGGCCAGCGACGCCCGGGCGGCTCCCATCGTCCGCTGCTTGGCCAGCCAACTGCGTACCGTGTCGAGGCTCAGCTCGGCCACCTCGGCGCAGCCCATCCGGTGGGCATGATCCAACAGGGACACCAGATCGGCGACGTACGCCCGCACGGTGTGGGCCGAGTGGTTGCGGACCGAGGCGAGGTGTCGGGCGAACTCGTCCACCGCGTCCCGCAGCGGCTCCGGCAGCGCCGCGTGCACGACCCGGGTGCCGCGGGTGCTGCGGTCTTCGGTACCCCCCACGCAGTCCAGCCTAGGACGAGGCGGTGGCGCCCGCGAACCTGCCGCGCACCGGTGGCGCTGCTCAACCTGCGCGACCGGGCGGACAGCTCAGCCGGCGCGGTGGGTTTGCAGATCAGCCCGCGCGGCGCGGTGGGACCAGGGCGTAGCCGTCGTCGCGGCGTACCACCAGGGCCAACTCCTCCAACAGGGACATCTTGCGCAGCACCGTGCGTACGGCCAGGCCGGCCCGGGCCGCGAGGTCGTCCACGCCGATCGTGCCTCGACGGGGCATCGCCTCCACGATCGCCCGCGCATCGTCGTCGATCACATCGGTGGGTCGGTCCGGGCCGCGCGGCACCGGGGCCAGCTCGCCGATCCGGCCCACCTCCTCCAGCACGTGGGCGAGACCGGTCACCAGTCGGGCCCCCGGCTCCTCGCGCAGGATCTCGTGCGCGCCGACGGACATCGCCGAGGTGACCGGGCCGGGCACCACCATCGCCGGACGGTTCAGGGCGAGGGCTCGTCTGGTGGTCTGGGTCGCGCCGCTGCGCGCCGCCGCCTCCACCAGCACCGTGCCCTTCGTGCCGGCGGCGATCACCCGGTTGCGGATGAGGAAGCGGGGACGAAGTGGCTCGGCGGCTGGTGGCCACTCGCTCACCAGCAGGCCCGAGTCGGCGATCCGGTCGAACAACGCCGTGTTGCCCGCCGGATAGGGGCGATCGACGCCGCAGGCGAGCACCGCGACGGTCCGGCCACCCGCACTCAACGCACCTCGATGCGCGGCGGCGTCGATGCCGAACGCTCCGCCGGAGACGACAGTCCAGTCCCGGTCGGCCAGGCCGTAGCCCAGTTCCCGGGCGACGTGCAGACCGTACGGCGTGGCGGCTCGTGCCCCCACCACGGCCACGGACCGGTCCAGCGCCTCGGCCAGCGGCCACGGTCCGCGTACCCAGAAGCAGAGCGGTGGATCGGTCTCCCGGTCGACCCGGCGGCGCGCGTCGGAGAGCCGGAGCTTGCGGAGCTCCTCGACCGTGCCGGGCCATTCGTCGTCGCCGGGCACGACGACCCGGGCACCGAGCCGTTCGCCGCGTTCGAGGGCCTCGGCGGCGATGGCCCGGGCGTCCCCGGCCCGGCTGCGTGCCGCCACACTGTCGCGCAGGTCCTCGTGCGGCGCTGCGCCGTCGAGCAGCAACTCCAGGGCGGCCACCGGGCCGAGTTCGGCGACCAGCGCGTACACCGAGCGGGTGCCCGGCTCGGCCAGCCAGGTCAACGCGACCCGGGCCAGCGTCGTCTCGTCGTACCTGCTCATATTGCCTCTCCCGTTCTGAGGTGGATGGCCTCGCCGACGTCGTGCCGGTCCGGGCGGGCGCGCCCGTCGAGGTCGGCGATCGTCCAGGCGAGCCGGATGACCCGGTCGAAGCCGCGGGCGGAGAGCGACCCCGAATCCAGCCGGGCCCGTAGTTCGGCGGTGTCGGCGGCGGGCAGTTGCCACGGCGGCCGGCGCAGCCGCGTGCCGGGCACCTCGGCGTTGAGCCGGCGGCCCAACGCCGACCAGCGATCCGCTGCGGCGGCACGGGCGGCGACCACCCGGGCCGCCACCGCCGTGGAGGACTCGTGCGTGCCGGCCTCCATGAGTTCGGCGGCGCGCATCGGCAGCAGCCGCACCTGCAGGTCGATCCGGTCGAGCAGCGGACCGGAGAGCCGGGCCAGGTAGCGGCGGCGGGCCTGCGGGGGACACTCGCAACGGTCGTCGCCGGCCGGGTTGGCGCACGGGCACGGATTCGCCGCGATCACCAGCTGGGCCTGGGCGGGGTATTCCGCGCCGCCCCGGCTGCGGGCCAGGTGCACCCGGCCGTGCTCCAGCGGTTGGCGTAACGCCTCCAGGGCGGCGCGACTGAATTCCGGAGCCTCGTCGAGGAAGAGGACCCCTCGGTGGGCCAGTGAGATCGCGCCGGGCCGGGCCAGTCCCGCCCCACCGCCGACGATGGCGGGGATGGTCGCGGTGTGGTGCGGGGCCTGGAACGGCGGGCGGCGCAGTAGCCCACCCTCGGCCGGTAACAGCCCGGCGATCGAGTGCAGGGCGGTGACCTCCAGCGCGGCGTCGTCGTCCAGCTCCGGCAGGATCGACGGCAGACGCTCGGCGAGCATCGTCTTGCCGGCACCCGGTGGGCCGATCAGCGCCAGGTGGTGGCCGCCGGCGGCAGCGACCTCCAGGGCCCGCCGACCGAGCCCCTGCCCGGCCACCTCGGCCAGGTCGGGACCGGAGGTGGCGGGCGTCGGTACGTGGGTCGGCGGCTCGATCAGTGGCGCACCGTCGCGGACGAACGCGATCAGCCGGTGCAGGGTGTCCACGCCCCGGACGCGCAGCCCGGGCACCACGGCGGCCTCGGCGCTGTTGGCGGCCGGCACGATCACCCGCTCGACGCCGGCCCGGGCCGCCGCGGCGGCCATCGGCAGTACGCCCCGTACCGGCCGGACGGTCCCGTCCAGGCCCAGTTCGCCGAGGATCACCACGCCGTCCAGCGGTGCCAGTGGCAGCTCGCCGGAGCCACCGAGCAGTGCCACCGCGATCGCGAGGTCGAAGGCCGAGCCGAACTTGGGCAGGGTGGCTGGCAGCAGATTGAGGGTGATGCGGCGGTTCGGCCAGCGCTGACCCGAGTTGACCACGGCGGCCCGGACCCGGTCGCGCGCCTCGTGCAGCGCGGTGTCCGGCAGCCCGGAGATGACCACTGCGGGCAGGCCGGGCGCGAGATCCGCCTCCACCTCCACCAGGTGACCGGTGACGCCGACCAGGCCGACGCAGAGCACCCGGGCGTAGCTCATCAGAACGCTCCCTTGAGATGCTCGACCTGCGCCCGGCCGGCGCGCGGCAGCAGCACCGAGACGACGTCGAAGCGGATCTCGTCGGCGGTGGTGCCGGTGGCCGCCAGCCACGCGACGGCGAGCCGACGCAGCCGGCGGGCCTTGTGCCGGACCACCGCCTCGGCCGGGGTGCCGAAGTCGTGGTTGCGGCGGGTCTTCACCTCACAGATGACGAGCACCGGCCCGTCCCAGGCGACGATGTCGATCTCGCCGGAGGGGCAGCGCCAGTTCCGGGCCACCGGGCGCAGCCCTGCCTCGATCAGGTGTCGGACGGCGCATCGTTCCCCGTACCCGCCGACCGCCTGGTTCCGCTTGGTCATGGCCGGCACCCTGCCCGCAGAGGGCCGGTCGGGGTGCCCCCACCGGTGCGGCCTGTGGACGACCGGAGGTGCTGTGGACAGACAAACGATCATGCCCTCGGTGTGCTAAGGGCAAAGTCGGGTGACGAATCAGCCTCTTACTCTGCGTACCCGGTCGAATTGCCCTTCCCCGGGGCTGGCCAGGGCTGGGGTCGAATGGCGGACGGTCGGCCGGTCGCATACGGTGCCGGGCGTGGACGGACGACGTAGCTTTGCCGATGACCAGGAGTCGCGTTGGTATCCCGGTGACCGCGACCACGGTTACGGTGACCCGGACTGGCGCGGTACGGCGGAGGCGCGGTACCGGGACGACGCGCCGGTGACCCCCGAGCAGCGGATCGACGACGAGGACCGGTACGACACCGCCGCGCGACGTTTCAGTGGGATGGATCCGCTCGCCGACGCCCCGGCCGAGCCCGAGCGCTATCGGGCCTCGCGCGCCCGACGGGCCGGGTCGACCGACCCGGACGTTTCGGGTGAGTTGCCCACCGAACGTCCGGCTTGGCGTGCCGCCCGGGAGACCGCCGCGCCGGTCGGCGCAGACCCGTTGCTCAGCGAACCGGCCCCGTTCGCCCCGCCGGTGAGCGATCCGGCGCCGTTCGCGTCGGCGGTGGACGAGCCGGCTCCGCTGGCCTCGGTGGTGGGTGACCCGGCCCGGTCCGTACCGCTGACCGGGTACCCGATCGTGGAGGCGAAGCGGGGCACGGAGGCGATGAATCCGCTGGAGCAGCCGACCGGGCCGATGCCGCCGGTGGCGCCCCGGGGCGACCTGGCGGCGGGGGACGCCGGCAGCCAGCAGGGTGCCGGGGACACCGGCTTCCGGCCGACGACCGGGGAGTCCGGCTATCAGGTGCCGGGCGTACCGGCCGGGCCGCCCAGTGGTGACGGCGTCTACCGGACCCGTCGGCCGGTGATGGCCGTACTCTTCGCCGTCCTGGTGGTGATCTTCGAGGTGCCGGCGTTGCGGGTGTTGCTGCACGGGGCGACCGCGGACCCGGTCGCCGCCGCCGACGTGCTGGTGGGCACCTTCCTGGTGGCCGGTCTGCCGATCTTCGCGGTCGGTCTGTACGGGCTGCGGACCACCGGGTTCTCGCTCGTCGACGGGGCGCGTGGCTGGCTGCGGCCGCCGACGGCCTACCTGACGGTCGGGCTGGCGCTCTTCCTCGCTGCGGCGCTCGCCGCCGGCTGACCTCGCGTTCGGCGGTTGTTAACAGGGGGCCCTTCCTCTACCGCAGGCGTTAACAAGGGCCCCTTCCTTGCACCCGGGGGTTGGGCGGCGGGGCGGGCGCGTACACTGGTCGACTGGCGACCGCCTTGCGCGGTCGACCTCGCGTGCCCTCCTCACGAAGTCGTCGTGCGGCGGCGGCCTCCCTGGTCCCGACCCTGTCGGGCCCATCCTGGCCGACGACCGGGCACCAGGCCACTCGGCCGCCGGCCGAGCGGACGAACCAGGGACCCCAAGGAGTACGAACCATGGCCGTCGTGACCATGCGTCAGCTGCTGGAAAGTGGTGTTCACTTCGGGCACCAGACCCGGCGCTGGAACCCGAAGATGAAGCGCTTCATCTTCACCGAGCGCAACGGCATCTACATCATCGACCTGCGCCAGACCCTCGACTACATCGAGAAGGCGTACGAGTTCGTGCGTAACACGGTGGCCGAGGGCGGCAGCATCCTGTTCGTCGGCACCAAGAAGCAGGCCCAGGAGGCCATCGCCGAGCAGGCGACCCGGGTCGGCCAGCCGTACGTCAACCACCGTTGGCTCGGCGGCATGCTCACCAACTTCCAGACGGTGTACAAGCGGCTGCAGCGGATGAAGGAGCTGGAGGCCCTCGGTGACCTCAGCGGCACCGCCGCCGGTTACACCAAGAAGGAGACCCTGCAGCTCTCCCGCGAGAAGATCAAGCTCACCAAGACCCTCGGTGGTCTGCGGGACATGCAGAAGCTTCCGGCTGCGGTCTGGATCGTCGACACCAAGAAGGAGCACATCGCCGTCGACGAGGCCCGCAAGCTGGGCATCCCGGTGATCGCGGTGCTCGACACCAACTGCGACCCGGACGAGGTCGACTTCCCGATCCCGGGTAACGACGACGCGATCCGCTCGGCCGAGCTGCTGACCAAGGTCGTGGCCGCCGCCGTCGCCGACGGCCTGATCGCCCGTTCCGGCCGTCGCCGTGGTGGCGACGAGAAGCCGGAGGCGGGTGTCGCCACCGACGAGCCGCTGGCCGAGTGGGAGCGTGAGCTGCTCGAGGAGCCGAAGAAGGCCGACGAGGAGCCCGCCGCCGAGCAGGCCCCGGCCGAGCCGGCTCCCGCCGCCGAGCAGGCCCCCGCCGAGCAGCCGGCTGCCGTTTCCGGTCAGTGATCCCGCCGCCGTCCGGTCACCGTCGATTCGCTGATGGTGACCGGCGGCGACCAGGTCGGCACGAACTTCCCGAATCCGGGTAACCGGCACCTCAGACCATCCCATCGCAATCTCAACACCGAAGAGAGAGCCATGTCCCAGATCACCGCCGCGGACGTCAAGAAGCTCCGCGACCTGACCGGCGCCGGCATGATGGACAGCAAGAAGGCCCTGACCGAGGCCGAGGGCGACTTCGACAAGGCCGTCGAGATCCTGCGCGTCAAGGGCGCCAAGGATGTCGGCAAGCGGGCCGGTCGTACCGCCGCCAACGGGCTGATCGCCCACGCCGGCCAGGCCCTGCTCGAGTTCAACTGCGAGACCGACTTCGTCGCCAAGAACGACGCCTTCATCGCCCTGGCCCAGCAGCTGGTCGAGCACGGTGAGCGTTCCGGTGTGAGCAACGCCGAGGAGCTGCTGGCCAGCGAGATCGACGGCCGTCCGGTCGCCGACCTGGTCCAGGAGCAGTCCGCCAAGATCGGCGAGAAGCTGGTGCTGAACCGTTTCGCCAAGCTCGACGGCACGGTCGCGGTCTACCTGCACCGCAAGGCCCAGGACCTGCCCCCGGCGGTCGGCGTGATGGTGCAGTACACCGGCAAGGCCGACGAGGCCGCCGACGCCGACGCCCGTGGTGCGGCGATGCAGATCGCCGCGATGCGTCCGCAGTACCTCACCCGTGACGAGGTGCCGGCCGAGGTCGTCGAGTCCGAGCGGCGCATCGCCGAGCAGACCGCCCGCGAGGAGAACAAGCCCGAGGCGGCCCTGCCGAAGATCGTCGAGGGCCGGGTGAACTCGTTCTTCAAGGACTTCGTCCTGCTGGAGCAGTCGTCGGTCACCGACAACAAGAAGACGGTGAAGCAGGTGCTGGCCGAGGCCGGCATCGAGGTCACCCGCTTCGTGCGGTTCGAGGTCGGCCAGGCCTGAGCCGCCGTCGGGCGCGCCGCGCCCGTGGGCTGAGCAACGATACGACGAGGAGGCCGCCGGTGTACGCGACAAGCACCGCGGCCTCCTCGTCCCATAAGGTCGGCAGCGGCAGATACGCACCCGGTGCACCGGTGGGGGAAGGACGGGCGGATGACGCAGGTTGTGAGTGACCGGACGCTGGCGGCGGACGACCCGACGGCGCCACCGCCCGGGCGGTCCCGGCGGGTGGTGTTGAAACTCTCCGGCGAGGTGTTCGGCGGCGGCGCGATCGGCGTCGACCCGGACGTCGTACAGGCCATCGCCCGGCAGATCGCCACCGTGGTACGACGCGGGGTGCAGGTCTCCGTGGTGGTCGGCGGTGGCAACTTCTTCCGGGGCGCGGAACTGCAGAAGCGGGGCATGGACCGGGCCCGGGCGGACTACATGGGCATGCTCGGCACCGTGATGAACTGCCTCGCGTTGCAGGACTTCCTGGAGAAGGAAGGCATCGAGACCCGGGTGCAGAGCGCCATCACGATGGCCCAGGTCGCCGAGCCGTACATCCCGCTGCGCGCGATCCGGCACCTGGAGAAGGGCCGCGTGGTCATCTTCGGCGCCGGGGCCGGCATGCCGTACTTCTCCACCGACACGGTGGCCGCACAGCGTGCGTTGGAGATCCACGCGGACGTGGTGCTGATGAGCAAGAACGGCGTCGACGGGGTCTACACCGCAGACCCGCGGATCGACCCGACCGCCAGCAAGTTCGACTCGATCACCTTCTCCGAGGTGCTGCGCCGCAACCTGCGGGTCGCCGATGCCGCCGCCTTCAGCCTCTGCATGGAGAACGGCCTGCCGATGCTGGTCTTCGGCGCCCAGGGAGACGACACCATCGTCCGGGCGGTGGGCGGCGACAAGATCGGCACGCTGATCACCACCTGAAGCGACCGTCGACCTCACCTCGACGGTCCCGGTGACCCGACAAGCCCCACGACGAGCACAAGAAGGAGGCGAGGAGAACGGTGATCGACGACACCCTCCTCGAGGCCGAGGAGAAGATGGAGCGTGCGGTCGAGCACGCCAAGGAGGAGTTCGGTGCCATCCGCACCGGCCGCGCCACTCCGGCCATGTTCTCCAAGGTCATCATCGACTACTACGGCACCCCGACCCCGCTGACCCAGATGGCGTCGGTGGCCATTCCCGAGCCGCGGATGGCCATCATCAAGCCGTACGACAACTCGCAGATCAATGCCATGGAGAAGGCGATCCGCGACTCGGACCTCGGGGTCAACCCGAACAACGAGGGCAACCAGCTGCGCATCCTGCTCCCGCAGATGACCGAGGAGCGCCGCCGCGACATGATCAAGGTCGCGCGCCACAAGGGCGAGGAAGCCAAGGTCGCCATCCGCAACATCCGCCGCAAGGGCAAGGAAGAGCTGGACCGGCTCGTCAAGGACGGCGAGGTCGGCGAGGACGACGGCCGGCGCGCGGAGAAGGAACTGGACGACCTCACCCAGCGCTACGTCGCGCACGTCGACGAACTGGTCAAGCACAAGGAGACCGAACTCCTGGAGGTCTGACCTCTCGCCGTACCCACGGCGTCGCCCAGCCCACCCACTGTGCCCCCGTCCCCGTCCGGTTGATCCTGAAGTCAGTCGTCGCAGTCGTGGTGACAGCTTCGCGAGCAACACGGCGGGGTCGAGGGTGTGGGTGGGTACTGGTGCGGCCTGTGGGGCGGACAGGTGCAGTAGGCTCGGCACGATTCCCGGTGACCCGGCGGTGAAGGGTGGGGATCGGTCAACCGACCGGCCGGCAAAATCTCAACGGAGCGCCTCGCGCGGGTAGGGGATGGTAGTGGTTGTGCGGCAAGTGGCGGATTCCGTCCCGCTCCCCTCTGGTGCGTGATGTCCCACCTCGACCCCTACGGCGGCGCCGAGGCCCGTGGCTGGGATCGGCCGGACCAGCCCGCCCACCTGCCCTGGCCCGAACCGAACCTCGACCCCGGCCCCTGGTCCGCTGATCCGCACGCCGAGCGGTACGCCACTCCCACCACCCAGGTCGAGCCGGTGCGTGGCGCTGCCGATCTGCTCGACCACGACGACGCCCCGACCGGGCAGATCGAGCGGATACCTGCCGGTGTCGGCCTCGACCATGACGACGCCCCGACGGCCCAGTTCGCCCCGGTGTCCGGCGACGAACCGGAGCCCGACGATCCGCCGCCCGGACGCCGCCACCGCGGCCGTCGTCGCGCCGGTGCCGGGCGGCCCACCAGCGGGCAACCGGCATCGAGCCCTGGTGAGCAGCCCTCGCCGCACCTCGACCGGCCGGCGGGCAGCCTCGGCCGACCGGCCGCGCCGAGCCGTGCCGGCCGCAACCTGCCGGCGGCCATCTCGGTCGGGCTCGGCCTGGGGGCTGTGGTCCTGCTCCCGCTCTTCCTCTATACGCCGTCCTTCCTGCTGGTGCTCGCCGCCGCATTCGGTGTGGGCATCTGGGAGATGTCCCGCGCGGTACGCCGGGCCCGCGCCGTGGTGCCACTGGTACCCCTGATCGTCGGTGGGGTGCTGACGGTCACCATCGCCTGGTTCGGTGGTCTGGACGCGCTCCTGCTCGGGTTGCTGGTCACGCTCGCGGGCACGCTCGTGTGGCGGCTCGGCGACGGCATGGCCAACTTCCGGCGGGACATGACCGCGGCCACGTTGATCGCCGTGTACGTGCCGTTCCTCGGTGGCTTCGCCGCGCTGCTCGCGTCGTCGCCGGATGACGGGGCGCTGCGGATTCTGGTGACGCTTGTCGCCGTGGTGCTCTCCGACACCGGGGGGTACGCCGCCGGCGCAAACTTCGGCAAGCATCCGATGGCCCCGACGATCAGCCCGAAGAAGTCCTGGGAGGGTTTCGCCGGGTCGGTCGGTGCGGCGGCGTTGGGCAGCGCCCTGCTGCTCTGGCTGCTGTTCGACGTGGCCCCGTGGTGGGGTGCCGTGTTCGGGGTGGCGGTGTCGTGTGCCGCCGTCCTCGGTGACCTCGCCGAATCCATGATCAAGCGGGATCTCGGTGTGAAGGACATGAGCAACCTGCTGCCCGGGCACGGTGGCCTGATGGATCGCCTCGACTCGGTCCTGTTCGCCGTGCCGACGGCGTACCTGCTGCTCGTGGTCCTCGTGCCGGCGGTGAACTGAGGCATGGATCACGGCCACGCAGCCTGGTCGCGGACGTGGCCGGACCCGATCCGCGCACTCCGGAGGGGTGCGGTCCACGCCCGGCGTGCCAGACTGGACGAGCCATGACGAGCCTGCCCTTGATCCCGGTCGACCCGGACGCGCCTGGCGCGCGCCGGGCGTCGATGCCACCGCAACATCTCGCCGACCTTGACCTGGCCGGCCGGAAAGCCCTGGTCACCGGCCTGGGTGAACCGGCGTTCCGGGCCCGGCAGATCTCCACCCACTACTTCGGTCGGCTGGTGCGCGACCCGGAGCAGATGACCGACCTGCCGGCGGCCTCCCGGGCCCGGCTGGCCGACCAGCTGCTGCCCCGGCTGCTCAACCCGGTCCGCGAGCTGGCCTGCGACGACGGGGCGACCCGCAAGGCGCTCTGGCGGCTGCACGACGGGGCGCTTGTGGAGAGCGTGCTGATGGGCTACCCGGATCGGGTGACCGTCTGCATCTCCAGCCAGGCCGGCTGCGGGATGGCCTGCCCGTTCTGCGCCACCGGCCAGGCCGGCCTGACGCGGAACCTCTCCACCGCCGAGATCGTCGACCAGGCGGTCTACCTGGCGGGTGTGGCCGCCTCCGGCGCGGTGGTGGGGTCACCGGCACGGTTGTCGCACGTGGTCTTCATGGGCATGGGCGAGCCGCTGGCGAACTACAACCGGGTGGTGGCCGCGATCCGTCGGCTGGTCGCGCCGGCACCCGAGGGCCTCGGGCTGTCGCAGCGGCACATCACCGTTTCCACGGTCGGCCTGGTACCGGCCATCCACCGACTGGCCAGCGAAGACCTCTCGGTGACTCTTGCGTTGTCGCTGCACGCCCCCGATGATGAGCTGCGCGACGAACTTGTGCCGGTCAACCAGCGCTGGAAGGTGTCCGAGGTGCTGGACGCCGCCTGGGCGTACGCGGCTCGCACGGGGCGTCGTGTGTCGATCGAATACGCGATGATCAAGGACGTGAACGACCAGCCGTGGCGAGCCGATCTGCTCGGGCGGCTGCTGGCCGGCAAGCTGGCCCACGTGAACTTGATTCCACTCAATCCGACTCCGGGCAGCCGATGGGACGCCAGCCCGAAGCCGGTGGAGCGGGAGTTCGTCCGGCGGTTGCGCGACGCCGGGGTGTCCACCACCGTACGGGACACCCGAGGTCGCGAGATCGACGGGGCGTGTGGGCAGCTGGCCGCCGCGGAGGACATGGGCACCGACCCGGCCGGAAACCTGTCGGCATGACCGGGCGTGGCGAACGAGACCAGGAGACATAGTGGCGAGTCAGGGTCAGCGTTTCCGGCGTAAGGCGCTCCGCCGGGGATACAAGGTTGACGAGGTGGACGCCTTCCTGGACCGGGTCGAGGCGACCCTCGCCGGCCAGCCGGTGGGCGCCCCGGTGGCCTCGCAGGAGGTCCACGACGTCGTCTTCCGGGTTCGCTTCAACGGCTACGACGAGTGGCAGGTCGACCTGCACCTCGACCGGGTCGAGCGGCAGCTGGCCGAGTTGGAGGAGCGGGGTCAGACCCGCGCCGGCGGCGAGAACCGGATGGGCCCGCCGGAGCGGATGGGTCCGCCCATGCGCGAGGACCGGGGCATGTCGGCGGTGCCGCAGCCGCCGATGCCGCCCCGGCCGATGCCGGCGCAGGCGGGCCCGTACGGCCGCTACGACGAGCCCACCGGCGCCTTCGCCGGCGGCTACGACGCACCTCGCGGCGGTTACGACGCGCCGCGCGGCCCTGGCGGCCCGATGGGGCCAGGCGCACCGATGGGTCCCCCCGGCGGCCCGATGGGTCATGGTGCCCCGCCGCGCGGCCTGCCCGCCGGGCCGGGTGGCTACGGTCCTCCGGACGGCCCCGGCGGCTACGGCCCCCCGGACGGTCCGGGCGGTTACGGTCCGCCGGACGGCCCCGGCGGTTACGGTCCCCCCGACGGTCCGGGTGGGTACGGTCCGTCGGACGAGCCTCGCTTCGACGGTTTCGAGGCGGGTCGACGCGCCCGTGCCGACATGACTGCGGAGATCCGCATGCCGGATCGTGACCCGCGTCGTGGCCCGGCGGGACCGCCCGCGGTGCCGCAGCAGGCACTCGGTGGTCCGTCGATGGCGGGTCCGCCGCCGATGGCCGGGCCCTCGATGGGTGGCCCGCCGATGGCCGGCCCGCCCGGCAGCGACCTTTACCGGGTGGACCAGATCCGGCGCAGTTTCCAGGTGCGGCGGTTCGGCAGCGGGTACGACCCCGACCAGGTCGACCGGTTCTTCGACAGCCTGCTCGGTGGGATGGCCGGGCGTAACCCGATGCCGGTGAACCCGAAGGACCTGGACACGCTGCGCTTCGGCCTGGTGCAGGGCGGCTACTTCGAGGCGGAGGTCGACGCCGCGCTGAAGAACGTGCAGGACATCCTCTTCGGCCGCTGACCGGCGACGACGAATCGGGCCCGCCCTCCGGTGTCGGAGGCGGGCCCTACTCGTCTGCCGGATGTGAATGCCGTGCGGCCCCGCGTCAGCACCCCCGCGCCGGTTGCGGCTGCGGGGGTGTCGAAACCTCGGGGCGCGGCGTCAGGACCGCGGCGGGTTCAGGACCGCGGCGGGGTCAGGAACGCGGCGGGGTCAGGAACGCAGACCGTTGCGGCGCAGCACGACGTCGCCGACCACGATGAGCAGCAGGAGCGCGGCCAGGCCGACCAGCCACAGGTCCTCGACCCTGCCCTCGTGGTTGCCGCAGAGCATCGCCAGCAGCGCGAGTGCGGTGAGGATCGCGCCGATCCGCCCGGACTTGCGGTGCCCAGGCTTGTGCTGGTCTGGCGACGTTACCGGCTCGCTTCCTGCCACTGGTCGGTCCTTCCCTCGCGATCGGATCTCCGGTTAGTCTGGCACGCCCGCTGACGGCCCTGGCGCAGGGTCCGGCCGATAGAGAAAAGATCACCCGGGACTGACCGGCGTGACGCGCCGAACGGGCCGGTCCGAAAGCGAGCGCCCGGGCCGAAGGGCCCGTCTTCGGTGGGCCGGAGGGGACTACCGGTGTCGAGGGACGGCGAGCACGCTACCTCCGGTAGCGTTTCGGCGTACGCCTTGATTTGTCTTCTTGAGGGGGAACTGCGGTGCGAGTGACCGGTACCGGGCACGCGAGCATGCGGATCGACACGGGCGCGGGCAGCATCCTGTGCGACCCGTGGGTCAACCCGGCCTACTTCGCCTCCTGGTTCCCGTTCCCGGACAACTCCCTGCTCGACTGGGAGACCCTCGGCGACGTCGACTACCTGTACGTCTCCCACCTGCACCGGGACCACTTCGACGCGGCGCACCTGAAGCGGTACGTGTCGAAGAAGGCCACCGTGCTGCTGCCCGAGTTCCCCACCTCCGAGATGGAGGACGAGTTCCGCGCGTTGGGCTTCACGAAGTTCCTGAAGACCCGCAACGAGGAGGTCGTGGAGCTGGACGGCGGCTTGAAGATCATGATTCAGGCGCTGACCAGCCCCACCGACGGCCCGATCGGTGACTCGTCGCTGTGGGTGGAGTACGACGGGGTCCGGCTGCTCAACCAGAACGACGCCCGCCCCACCGACCTGAGCACCTTCGCCGAGCTGGGCCACGTGCACGCGCACATGCTGCAGTTCTCCGGCGCGATCTGGTACCCGATGGTCTACGAGCTGCCGCAGTCGGCGAAGACCGCGTTCGGCAAGCAGAAGCGGGACCGGCAGTTCGACCGCACCTGGCGCTACATCGACGACCTGAAGGCCGACCACGTCTTCCCGATCGCCGGCCCGCCGTGCTTCCTCGACGACGAGCTGTGGCAGTTCAACGACATCTTCGGCGACGAGGGGAACATCTTCCCCGACCAGTCGGTCTTCCTGGCCGAGTACGCCAAGGTCGGCGGCACCAACGGCATCGTGCTGCTGCCCGGCAGCGTCTCCGAGATCACCACCTCCGGCGCGACGACGACCCACCCGGTGCCGGTGGAGGAGTTCTTCGCCAACAAGGTGGCCCACCTGGAGGAGATGCGCGAGCGCAAGCGGCCGATCATCGAGGCGGAGAAGGCGTCCTGGCGGCACCCGGAGATCGACGTGCTCAAGGAGCTGAAGCAGCGCATCGAGCCGCTGCTCGACGAGTCGATCTACCTGGCCAAGGGGGTGGGCGGCCCGGTCCGTTTCGACATGGTCGGTTACGACGGCGAGAGCATCGAGTCGATCGTGGTGGACTTCCCCGGCAAGCAGGTGCGGCCGTACGCCGACGAGAAGGTCCGCTACCGGTTCCGTACCGAACGGGCCCTTGTCGAGCACCTGCTGCACATCGGCGAGGTGGACTGGGTCAACTCGCTCTTCCTGTCCTGCCGGTTCTCCGCCGCCCGCATCGGCCAGTACAACGAGTTCGTGTACGCCTTCTTCAAGTGCCTGTCCACCGAGCGCCTCCAGTACGCCGAGGGCTGGTACGACGAGCACGAGCGGGCCGTCGACGCCGAGGACATCACCCTGGGCGACTGGGTGGTGCAGCGCCGCTGCCCGCACCTCAAGGCGGACCTGAGCCGCTTCGGCATCGTCGACGGCGACCAGCTCACCTGCCAGCTGCACGGCTGGCGCTTCGACCTGCCCAGCGGCCGCTGCCTGACCAGCGTCGGGCACAAGGTCCGGGCGCACCGGGTCGGCGAGGAGACCGAGGTCGCCCAGCCGACGAGCTGAGCTGTCCTTGTGAGGTGTTAAGAAGGGGCCCCTTTACCACGCGAGACGTTAATAAGGTGCCCTTCCTTGCACCTCGTACCGTGCGCGCTCAGCGGCCGAGGTCGGCGAGGATGCGTTGAGCCGCGTTGTGCCCGGCGGCGCCGATCACGCTGCCCGCCGGGTAACAGCCGGCGCTGCCCGCGTACACCCCGTCGACCCCGGTGGCGTACGGCATCCGGTCGGTGAACGAGACGGTGTTGTCGACGTGGTGGATGTGCCCGCCGGTGATGCCGAAGTGCGTCTCGATGCCGGGCGGGGGAAGCGGCACCGCGTCGGCGATCAGGTCGGCGGTGCCGGGGGCGTACCGCTCGCAGATCGCCACCAGTTGGTCGACGTAGCCGGGCAGCGCCGCCTCCCAGGTGGTGCCGGCCAACTCGTACGGCACCGACTGCACGAACAGCGCCGACGAGTGGTGCCCGGCCGGGTCGGCCAGCGACGGGTCGACGGTGGTGTGCAGGTACCACTCGATGG
Organism: Verrucosispora sp. ts21; assembly: GCF_002879555.1. Lineage (NCBI taxonomy): Bacteria > Bacillati > Actinomycetota > Actinomycetes > Micromonosporales > Micromonosporaceae > Micromonospora > Verrucosispora sp. ts21. The sequence goes on from NZ_PNOZ01000040.1 coordinate 25,057, forward strand.
TCGGCTCCGCCGGCAGCCGCCCGGCCTGCACGTCCGCCCACATCCCCCGCAGGGCCGCCATCGGGGACTCACCACCGCCGGAGGTCAGCGACGCCGACCCGGGCAGCAGGTGGATCGTGGAGCCGAACGGGCTCGGCGCGTCCGGTGGCAGGCAGGAGAACCGGGGCAGGCCGCGCAGCGCCAGGTTGAGCTTGAGAGTGGTGCCGGTGCGTCGGACTGCCGCCATCCGATCGGTGAGTGCGGTGGGCAGCGCCCCGTCGGGCACCAGCTCCATCAGCCGGTACGGGTCGCAGGCGCCGAGCACCACCTCGGCGCCGATCTCGCGGCCGTCGGCGAGCACCACGCCACTGGCGGCACCTGAGTCCAGCGTGATCGCGGTAACGGGTGCGCCGGTGACGATGCGGGCACCGGAGGCGCGGGCCGCATCGGCGAAGGTGCCCGAAACGGTGCCCATGCCGCCCTCGACGATCATCCAGGTGCCGCCGGCACCGGGTAGCCGGCACATGTTGTGCACCAGGAAGTTGTGGCCGGTGCCGGGGTCGTCCGGGCCGGCGTTGAGCCCGGACAGGCCGTCGGTGACCGCGTACATGCTGACCAGCAGCTCGGAGCGGAACTCGAAGCGGGCCAGGTAGTCGGCGACCGAGCCCCGGACGAGGTCGACGAAGACCTGTTGCAACTCGGGACGGACGTAACGCTGTGCGGTCTGCTCGACGTCGAGCGGCTCGGCCAGCCAGGCCGGGGCCAGGTCGGCCCGCAGCGCGGCCAGTTCGGCCTGGAGGGCGTCGTCGGCGGCCACGTCGGCGGGGGAGAAGAACTCGGCGAGCTGCTCTCGGGTGGCCTTCGTGTCGGTGCCGAACAGCAGGTACGGCGAGCCGACCCCGCCGGGGGTGGGCAGGAAGTAGTGGGGGTCGCGACGCAGCACGGGGATCCGCACGTCGAGCGCGGCGAGCAGTTCCGGCGGCATCAGCCCGAGCAGGTACGACCCGGTGGAGTGCCGCAGCGCCGGCACCTTGGGAAAGGGGTTCTCGGTACGGGTCGCCCCACCGATCACCTCGGCGCTTTCCAACACCAGCACGTCGAGCCCGGTCCGGGCCAGCAGGGTCGCCGCGACCAGCCCGTTGTGCCCCGACCCGACCACCACCACGTCGACTCTGCCCGGCAGCTCACCCGTCATCCCCGCACCCTAACCCGCGACCTGCCTGATCTGTTCGTACCCGTAGCGGGCCGGCCACCAACGCCGAGGGGTTCGTGGCCGGCCCTCGGATGGTCAGGAGGTGCTCGACGATGCGGGCGTGATGGCGTTGAGCTGACGGGAGACGGCCAACAGGGCGTAGCCGATCAGCGCGAGCACCACCCCGAGGCCCATCGCCAGGGCGGCGACGCCGAAGGACACCACCGAGGTGAACAGGGACGAGCGCAGGAACGAACCTGTCATCACCACCTGCCGGTTGGGGTCCTCCCGGTCGAGTTCGGCATAGGTCTTGCCGCCGCTGGCCTCCAGCGCGTGCTTCTCGATGACCTCCGCCTCCGCGTACGCGGTGAACGGGCCCTTGATCTGCTTGCCGGCGAAGTTGTCGGCGTCGTCGGAGACGGTGATGCGTTCGTCGGCGAGCTGGCTCTGCACGACAAACCATGTGGTGGCTCCGGCGGCCAGCATGACCAGCCCGGCGATGATCACCAGGATCGACAGCAGTCGTACGGTCGAGCCGAGCGGCTTGCCGGCCGCCGTGGTGGGTGCAGACGTGTCCGTCATCTGATTACTCCTCCTGATACCCCGGTATGTAGGTGCCTGGCGCGGAATGACCTTGTCGCTCCGTGCGGGTCAGTATCGACCGCTCGGGATTGCGGCGCATCCAGGCGGGCGGACCGCAGTGCGACATGCTGTCGCGTTCGGCTAGGAGGTGACCGGTGCGGTGCGTCGCCTGCGGTCACGCCACCCGGACAGGGCGAGGGTGGCGGAGTAGCCGGCCAGGACGATGACGTGGAAGACGTAGAGCCACAGGAGGACGGCGACGGCGGCACCCACCTCGTCGAGGCCGCCGAAGGGGACGCCCAGGTCCAGGGGGAGCGAGGCGAACAGCACGAAGCCGTGCAGGAAACCGGAGAGGTTCGCTGCGGTGAACGAACCCACAAGCAGGGCCGACAGCCATTCCGGTGACGCGCGACCGACCACCCGGAACACCCACAGCAGCACCGGGGTGAGCACCAGCCACACCGCCAGGAAGGAGAGCACCACACCGAGCGCACCGGCCCAGCCGCCCTGCCGGACCAGCCCGGTGGTGGTCGGCAGCGCCAGCAGGATGGCCAGCAGTAGCGCCGGTGCCGGCGCGAGCAGCGGCAGCAGCAGCAGCCGACCTCGCCAGCCGATCAGGTGTTCGTCGGAGCGGGGCGCGGCCACCGAGACGAACGCCCGGCGCAGCCCTTCGCCGTACAGCGACGCGGGTAGCACGGCGGCCAGCGCGAGCCACGGCGTCAGACCCACCCCGGCCTCGACCAGGGCGGCCACCGCATGCGGCGCACCGATCGCGTCGGGCAGCGCTTCCACGGCGTACGACGTGAGCCGCCGTACCCGGTCGGCACCCGCCACCAGCGTGGTCAGCCAGATCGCCAGCAGGGCCACCGGCACCACGGCGATCGCGCCGTAGAACGTGATCGCGGCGGCGTGCAGCGACAGATCCCGTCCGCGTACCGGCCGGAAGGCGGCCCGGGTGATCCGCTTCGTCCGCCGCCATGCCTCGCCCATCACGCCCCTGTTCCCCGTACCGGCTCCGCTCACGCCTGGGCTGCGCCGGCAGGGGTGGCGGGCGGCTCGCTCGCGTGGTCACGTCGAGGGGTTCAACGGCGACGTTAGGATCGCCAGCCATGACCGTAGCCAGCACCGACCGTCTCGTGCTGCGAGAGTGGACCGACTCGCCGGACGACCTCGCCCGGATCTTCGACATCTACTCCCGCGAGGACGTGATGCGGTGGCTCGGCGGGGGAGCGGGACGGCTGCTCGACCCCGACCAGGCCGCCGAGCGGCTCGCCACCTGGCGGCAGCGGTACGCCCCGTACGACGGGCGGTACGGCCTCTGGGCGATCGAGGTCCGCGACACTCAGACGGTGGCCGGCAGCGTACTGCTTAAGCCGTTGCCCGGCGCCGACGGTCACACCCCGACCGACGACATCGAGGTGGGCTGGCACCTGCACCCCGACTCCTGGGGCCACGGCTACGCCACCGAGGCGGCCCGCGCCGTGCTGGCCCGCGAGTTCGCCACCGGCAACCGTCAGGTCTACGCGGTGGTGATGCCGGGCAACGAGCGTTCCATGGCGGTCTGTCGGCGGCTCGGTATGTCCTATCTGGGCGACGCACCGACTGGTACGGCGGCACCGAAGTGGAGACCTTCGTCCTGACCGACGCATAGGCCAGGGAGCGCTCCCGCCGGCTCGGCTATCGACTTGTGTTGTCGTCGCTGGTAGAACAGCCAATCATCGGCGCTGGCGATCAAGAGTCGCCACCTTGCGCCCACTCCTCGAAGCGAGGTATCTGCGTGGCTGTACGACGACCACTGATAGCCCTGATCGCCGCGGCGCTCCTGTTCGGACCGGCATCCGCCGCCGTGGCGGCACCCCCCGACCCGGCGGAGCGCGGCCCGGCCGCTGCCTCGCCGCGCGGCCAGTCCGACACCGAGATGCCCTTCGGTGTCGGCCCCGGCCAGCGTGGACGCTCCGCCGACGCCCCGGGACGGAAGCCCAGCCAGCCGGCCGCAACGGCCAAACTGCCGGGCAAACCGCGTAACGATGTCATCGTCGACGTGCCGGTGGAGCTGACCGACGCGTCGATCCCGCTCAACCTCATCCCGTACCACGACATCCCGGCGGCCCTGCGCAACCTGCAGCGCAGCAACCGGATCAGCGTGGAGGTGATCGGCCAGTCCGTGCTCGGCCGGGACCTGCACCTGGTGGTGGCCACCGCACCGATGAGCGACGCCCAGTGGAAGACCTGGCAGCAGCTGTCGGACCTGCGGATCAACGACCCGCACGCGGCCCAGGCCAAGCTCGCCGCCGGTGCGTACGCCAACTGGCGCACCCCGCTGTTCGTCAACAACAACATCCACGGCAACGAGTGGGAAGGCACCGACGCCAGCCTCCAGATCCTGCAGGACCTGGCGTTCTCCACCGACCCGGCCATCGTGGACATGCTCAACAAGCACGTCTTCGCCTTCGTGGTCACCAACAACCCGGACGGTCGGGTTGCCGCGACCCGGGCCAACGCCAACGGCTTCGACATGAACCGTGACTACATCACGGCGTCGCAGCCGGAGGTCCGCGCGGTGCGGGCTCAGCTGGTCCGCTACAGCCCGCTGACCATGTTGGACATCCACGGGTACGTCAACTGCACGCTGATCGAGCCGACCACCGGCCCGCACGGTGACAACTACGAGTACGACCTGTACATCAAGCACGCGCTGCGCAACGCCCTGTCCATGGAGCGGGCCGTGCTGGCCACCGGGGAGACCCGGGCCAGCTGTGTCAACTCCGACGGCACCCGGCGCAACGACATCCCGTTCCGGGACCGCACCCAGGGCTGGGACGACTGGCCGCCGATCTTCACCCCGATGTACGCGATGTACCACGGTGCCATCGGCCACACCATCGAGGTGCCGCTCAACCCGCGGGGCAACCTGACCGTCGCCGAGCGCCACGAGCGCACCAGGATCAACACCGCCGTCGCCGCCGCCACCATCCGGGGCAACTTCGAGTACGCCACCCAGAACCGCGAGGAGCTGCTGGCCAACCAGCTGGAGTGGTTCCGTCGGGGCGTCGACGGTGAGCCGACCCGGCCGATCGACGACCCGCTGGCCATCTCCCTGGCCCGCGGCGACAACCTCAAGACCCACCTGCAGGACTTCGCCCGCGCGTACGTCATCCCGGCCGGCAAGGACCAGCGCAGCGCCACCGCGGCGGCCCGGCTGGTGCAGTTCATGCTCGACAACGACCTTGAGGTGCAGCGCGCCTCGCGGCCGTTCAAGCTGGGCGGCACCCACTACGAGGCCGGCACCTACGTCGTCGACATGCGTCAGGCCAAGCGGGGCCTGGCCAGCACCCTGCTCGGGGTCGGCCGGGACGTGACGAACGACTTCAACGCCATGTACGACATCTCGGCCTGGAGTCACGGTCACCTGTGGGGCGCCACCGTGCAGCAGGTGGACGGCAACGTCAAGCTGGACGACAAGGCGCTGCGTCCGGTGACCGAGGCCCGCGCCACCGGTTCCGTGCCGCCGGGCAAGCAGTCCCACTACGGCTTGGTCGTCGACTCCGTGGCCGGCATCCAGGCGGTCAACAAGCTGCTCAACGACGGGGTGCGGCTGTCCCGGACCGCCGACGGCACCTTCGTGGTGCCCGGTGACGTGGCAGTCGTCCGCCAGGTCGCCGAGGCGTACGGGGTGGAGTTCATCCGGATGACCCCGCCGCAGGTCCGCAACACCACCGGAGTGTCGAAGACCCGCCTCGGTGTCGCCGCCAACGGTGGTGAGATCTGCGCCCTGCAGCAGATGGGCTTCGAGCCGATCTCGGTGACGCACACCGCCTTCAACAACGGCACCCTGTCGTTCGCCGACTTCGACGCGTTCTTCGTCTCGACGACGTCGTTCAACCCGCAGAGCCTCAACGCCACCCAGGCCGCCGCGTTCAACCAGTGGCTGGCGAACGGCGGCACCGTCGTCGGGCGCGGATCCAGCGGCAAGCAGTTCAACGACCGCGCCGGTCTGCTCGACGTGACAATCGCGGCGGGACGCAGCGACGCCAACGGCATCGTCAAGGTGGTCAACGACCCGGCTTCGCCGATCACCGGTAACGCGCTGCCGACCGCGTTCGTCGACGCACCGCAGTACTTCACCCGCGTCGGTGACGGCGTACGTGTCGACCAGCGCCTGGCCGCCGAGGGCTTCTTCCTCGCCGGGCATTGGGGTGGCCAGGAGGCCGCCGCCGGTCACGCGGTAGTGGTCAGTGGCGTGGCGAAGGGGGCGAACGTGACCCTGTTCGGCACCGAGCCGCTGTTCCGGGCACACCCGGAGGGCCTGTACCCGCAGGTCGCCGCCGCCCTCTGGCAGTGAACTGACCAGCTCGGGTGATCGTTGCCCCGGCCGGTGCACGATGCATCGGCCGGGGCACCTTCATGCTCGACAGCTGATCGGGGCCCGAGGTCTGCCAGGATCGTCCGTCGTGTTCCGAATGGTGTTGCGGCCAGGTCGGCGGTAATTATGATCATGGTTCATGACGATCGTGACCACCGAGCGGCTGCTCGTGCGGGACTGGACCGACCGGCCGGCGGACCTGGCCCGGCTGTTCGAGATCTACTCCCGGCCGGAGATCGCTCAGTGGCTCGGCGCCGCATCGAGGTTCCCGTTGACGGACCCGGCACAGGCAGCCGAGCTGTTGGCGAGGTGGCACCGGCGACACGCGGCGTACGGCGACCGGTACGGCCTCTGGGCGATCGAGGTACGCGAGACCGGCGTGGTGGTCGGCACGGTGATGATCAAGCCGTTGCCGGGGCGCGACGAGCAGGTGCTCACCGATGACATCGAGGTGGGTTGGCACCTGCACCCGGAAGCCTGGGGCAACGGATACGCCACCGAAGCCGCACGCGCCTGCATGGAACGGGAATTCGCCACCGGAACACCGCTGATCCACGCGGTGGTCGCCCCGGGCAACACCGCGTCGATGGCGGTGGCCCGCCGGCTCGGCATGACCCCCGTCGGTCGCCGCAGCGACTGGTACGGCGGCGAGGAGCTGGAGACCTTCGTCCTGGCCCGCCCGACGTGACCCGACCACCCGACCCCGGTGAGCCGATCGCGGCTTCTGGCCCGGTGGCTCCTGGCTCGGTGGCTCCTGTGTCGGTGGCTCCTGTGTCGGTGGCGGAGGCCGAGCGCATCCAGGAACAGTTGCGGCAGCGTCTCGACCTGCACGAACACCTCACCACCGCGCCACGACTCGTGGCCGGCGTCGACGTGTCGTACGACAAATCGTCGCCGCGTGTCGCGGCCGCCGCGGTGGTGTTCGACCTGGTCACCGGCGAAGAGGTGGAGTCGGCCGTTGTGCCCGGCGAGGTGACGTTTCCGTACGTCCCCGGGCTGCTGGCGTTTCGTGAGGTGCCGATCCTGCTGACGGCGCTCGACCGGCTCGCGAACCGCCCCGACCTGGTGGTGTGCGACGGGTACGGGATCGCCCATCCCCGACGCTTCGGACTGGCCTGTCACCTGGGCGTGGTCACCGGGCTGCCGACCTTCGGGGTGGCGAAGACCCCCTTCGTCGCCGCATACGACCAGCCGGGCGGAAGCCGGGGCGACTGGTCGCCGCTGCGGGCCGACGGCGACGTGCTGGGCCGGGTGCTGCGTACGCAGACCGGAGTCAAGCCGGTGTTCGTGTCGGTGGGCCACCGCACCACCCTGGACCAGGCGACCACCCTGACCCTCGACCTGAGCCCGCGCTACCGCCTCCCGGACGTCATCCGCCGAGCCGACTTCCTCTCCCGCGAAGCCCTCCGCCGCGCGCAGCCAGGTTGATCGGCGGCGGCGAAGACGGCGAGGGCCCGAGCAGCGAAGTGCTCTGGCCCTCAGGTTGTTGAGGGTCAGCCGAAGGCTCGGGAGTACGAGTACGACCTGCTCGGCAACCGCACCAAGCTGGTCGAGCGGGACCTGACCGGCCGCACCTCCACGGGCCCGATCACGACGACCTACGGATACGGGTACGGCGTGGAGGGTGGTAGCGGCGCGCAGCCGCGCACGCTCGACGCCGTCTCCAAGAGCTACACCACCCCGCAGGGCGCGGCGATCGTCTCCGAGGCGAAGCGGCTGTACGAGCTGACCGGTGAGACGAAGTCGGTCACCTCCATCCGTAACGGCGACCAGCAGGAGCTGTCCTGGACGTACGACGGCCAGGTCGAGCGGATCACAGGCTCGGGCAGCAAGGGCCGCACCGCGTACATGGGTCTGGCCGCCAAGTGCATGGACCTCAGTCAGCGCCTAGCCCAACCCAACCAGCCGATCCAGCTTTACTCGTGCAACGGCGGCGCGTGGCAGAAGTGGGCCTTCACTCCGACCCCGGGCCAGAACAACGGCAACCTCGGCACGCTCTCGGTCTACGACGACAAGTGGTGTGCCCAGCCGGCTGGCACGACGGCGGGTTCGGTGCTGCGGTTGCAGGCGTGTGACGGCACGGCCGGGCAGCAGTTCGAGCGGCTGCCGTCCACGGCGCAGCTGAAGCACGCCGCGTCCGGTCTGTGTCTGGCCGCGAAGGACGGTGCCTCGGCGGACAACACGCCGATCGTGCTGCTGGCCTGTGCCAGCGGTTCGGCCGCGCAGCAGTGGAACCCGCAGGACGAGACTCGGCACATCTACGGCCCCGGTGGCACCCGGCTGCTGACCGTGCAGGGCCGGCAGGCCACGCTGAATCTCGGTGAGGCTCAGCTGACGGTGCATCCGGGTGGGTCGCCGATCGACGCGCAGCGCACGTACTCGACGCCGGGTGGTGCGGTGTTGCGGCACGTGGCCGCGACGTCCGAGCAGCCGTTGACCGTGGTGGCCGGTGACCATCAGGGCAGCCCGTACGCCGAGGTGAACCTCTCCGGTGTGATGGAGGCGCGGATCCGTAAGCAGGATCCGTTCGGCAACGTGCGTACCGGTGCGGTCAGCGGCTATCTGCGGACCAACCAGGGCTTCCTGGGTGCGGTCCGCGATGACGCTTCGGGTTTCGTGCCGTTGGGTGCCCGGCTGTACGACCCGGAGGTGGGTCGGTTCCTGTCCGCGGATCCGGTGCTGGATCTGACCGATCCGGTGCAGAACAACGGTTTCACGTACGCCCACAACAACCCGGTGACGCACTCCGACCCGTCGGGTCTGTCGGTGGCGCTGACGGCGTCGGAGACTGCGGCGGCGCTGGCCGGTGCGGGTTTGTCGTCGGCGATGATCGCTCAGGCGCAGGCCAACATGGGCCGGTCGTTGATCTCGGTGATCCTCGACTCCGCGTGGTACATCCTCAAGGAGTTCATCGGCATCAACGACGCCATGAACTGCTTCGGCGGTGACATGTGGGCGTGCGGCAGCCTCATCCTCAACGCGATCCCCTGGACGAAGGTCGCCAAGATCCCGTCGGTGATCCGGGCGGTCAACCGGACGATCAACGCGATCCAGGCATGGCAAGCAGCGAAACGGGCCGCCGAGGCGGTGCTGGCGGCGGCACGGGCTGCCGAGGCCGCCGCGTTGCAGGCCAAGAAGCTCGCCATCGAACGGGCCAAGAAAGCCGCCCAGGCAGCGAAGAAGAAGGCCGCCGACAAGGTCAACTCGACAAGCAACAAGGCGACCCAGTCGGCCAAGAAGACGGGTAACGCCCCGCAGAAGGAAGCCCAGGCCAACTCCAACCCGAAGGGCTCGTCCGCAGCCTCCGGCGGCGCCGGCGGCAAGGGCGGCGGCGGTGGAGGTAAGGGCGACTCGAAGCCGGGCGGCTCCTCAGGCGCCTCCAACCGCAGCAACGGCGGCACCAGCGGCAACGACGCCGGTTCGTCGGGTGGCGGCGAATCCTGTCCCGTCTCCAACAGTTTCGTCCCGGGCACGAGGGTGCTCATGGCTGACGGCTCAACCAAGGCGATCGAGGACGTCAAGCCCCGCGACAAGGTGGTGGTCACCGATCCGGAGACCGGCCGTACCGAGGTGGACACGGTCACCGCGACGATCACCGGTGACGGTGCCAAGCAGCTGGTGAAGGTCACCATCGACACCGACGGCGACCAGGGCACCGAAGTCTCCGAGGTCACCGCCACCGACGGCCACCCGTTCTGGGTACCCGAGCTGGGCGAGTGGATCGACGCCACCGACCTTCAGGCCGGGCAGTGGCTCCAAACCAGCGCCGGCACGTACGTCCAAATCACCGCCATCGACCGCTGGAGCGTCCCCCGCGCCACCGTCCACAACCTCACCGTCGCCAACATTCACACGTACTATGTAGTCGCTAGGCGTACCTCGCTGTTGGTGCACAACTGTCCGCCGGGCTTCTTCGGGAAATTGTTTAGTGGCAAGCCTTCGCCCGAAGACGCGATGGATGCGAGGTTCCGCAGCGAGGCGAAGCCGGTGCGCCTCGGTGACCTGCGCCACGTGAGAACCCCTGACTATGGAACCCCGGCACATAAAGCGAACGACGTGCGTGACATGCATGACGATGTGCTGTTGGAGGCTATAAACGATCCAAACACAAAGGTTGCGACGATTCGGATCTACAACGGCGTTGTTGAAGAGGGAAATCATCGGATGCGTGAGGCTTTAAACAGGTTGGCCAATCCGAACAATAAGAAATTCAACGAAGACACTATGGTCCGTGTGATTAATGTGGTGGATTAGTTGAGCTGGCTCAGGTGGTTACGGATCGGTCGTGAGAATTCCGTGCGAACGCACTCGGGGTTGGTGGTCCCGGCGGCGGTGCGGGTGGTCTCCAAGCGAGAGCTGTCTTGCTTGATCGATGCTGCCGAAGGTGATCAGCTGGGATGGGATGCTAATGGACTGAATTTGAACGAGGAGGCACTGTATCTGCTTCTACCGTATGGATATGAAGAGCGATCTGCCCGGATTTGGAAATGCCGTGTTCTTGCTTTTGCTGACGGCTTATCCGTAGAGGTGGGGCGAGGAAAGCATATTTCTTTGGCGCGTCTTGATGTTGCTCTCGATGTTTTTGCGCGGCTTCCGGTTGCGTCGCGCAAGGTTGAGCGGCAGTTGCTGCATTGGCTCGCCTGGAAAGTGGCGGCGGCGGGTTGGAAGAGCGGTTGCGCAGGTGAGTAATGTTGCTCCGCAACGTTGCCATTCTTGCCGTTCAATAATTCATAGTCGGTTGCTGTCGCTCATTGAGGGCCTGGCACTGGCCGTCGTGTTCATGCGGTGGCATCGGTCGCCGTTGTTGAGTGGGGCATCGCACTAGTCTCGGTGGCGGAGGAAGTGGCGGTCCTCTTCGCGAAGGGCGCCCGCGAGGGCGGTGGCCTCGTCCAGGGTGGTCAGCCTGGTGGGTTGGTGGATGATCCAGAATGGCGCGTTCATCGTGGTCCCGTCGGTAGGCGGTGTCCGATTGGCGGCCAGCGGTCTGGCGGGACAGCCAAAGCGACGAGTTGCCGGGCCAAAAGGCTAGTGGTCGGAGGCGGTGCAGGGGCCGTCGTGGTCGTTCGGGAGGCGGCAGCGGTTGGGGCCGTTGTGCGGGGCATCGCACCAGACTCGGGTACGCACGAACTGTTTGTCTTCCTCGCTGAGGGTGGTTTCGCCGAAGTCGATGACCGTCAAATGGCCGAGGGAGTTGCGCAGCGCGACGGCGAGGGCGGTGGCCTGGTCGAGGCTGGTCAGGGTGGTGGGTAGGTGGATCACCCAGCGGGGTGCGTTCATCGAGACCCGCGACTGTGGTGGCGGTGGGCGGATTGGCGGGACTGCCATTGGTGCAGTGCCTGGCGGATGCGTTCGGCTTCGGTGTTGGCGGTGGTCAACTCGCGGTGCAGGCGTTCCATCTCGTCGGCGAGCCGGTTGAGGTAGGCGTACACCTGGTCCGGGTCGAGGCCGCGCCAGCGGGTGTCGAAGGTGGCGGCGCGGACGTGCTGGGGGAGTGGGTGCTGGCCGGACAGGTAGATCATGGGCGGGCGGCTTCCTGCTCGGCGAGCATCGTGTTGATCCGTTGATCGGTGAGGCCGCGCATGGTGAGGATGCGGCGGCCCCAGCGGTGCAGGCGGCAGGGGTGGGGTGCCCGGTCGTTGCGGCAGCGCGAGCCGTCGGGCCATTGTTGGGCGGCGTGCACGCTTATCGCCCGGAGAGCGAATGTGACATCTTCGGCGGTGATGTATGGAGGCAGCGGAATCTCGCCGAGGGTCTCGTCGATCGAATCCATGGTGCTCCTTCGGGGATTGGTCGCGGGGCCGGAGCGGACGCCGGGATGAGGTCGTGGGAGGCGTCCGCTCCGGCCGTGACCTGCCAGGGGGATTGGCTGGTCATCCACGATGGTCATTTCACTACTGGCCCGGCGCAATGTTTTGCGCGAGAATGCGAATCAAGGGATGAGGTGCCTTACGCGACAACAGCAGAGGAGATGACGTGGACGACCCGGGAAGCACCGTCCCGCGTAGGCAACTCGGCAGGTATTTGAGAGAACTTCGCGAAAACGCGCACGTAACGGTGGTCGCGGCCGCAAAGGAACTGGAATGGTCGACGCCGCGAATCTGGCGGTACGAAACCGGCCAGGTCCCCATGCACCCGAACGACGTGGAGGCCATGTGCCGGGTGTACCGCGCGACCCCGGAGACCATCCAGACCATGCGCGCCCTGGCCCGGGAAACCAAGGCGCACGGTTGGTGGCACAGCTACGGGGAGGCGATCGAGGACTGGTTCAAGCTCTACGTCGGCCTGGAGGCCGCCGCGACCAAGATCCGAAAGTACGAGGCCGACCTGATCCCCGGCCTGTTGCAGACGGTCGAGTACATGACCGAGGTCATCGCGACGAACCATCCGGACCTGTCCCAGGCGGAGCAGCAGGTCAAGGTAGATGTTCGACTGCGCAGACAACGTCTGCTGGCTCGCGCAGTGCCCCGAGCGCCCTACTACGACGTGATTCTCAGCGAGGCGGTGCTGCGTCGGCCGCTGCGTGACCGTTCGGCGATGGCCCGGCAACTCGACGCGCTGGTGGTGGCGGGTCGACAACACAACATCAAGATCCGGGTGCTTCCCCTGGCCGCCGGGCTGTTCCGCTCGGCCGACACGGGCACCTTCACCGTGCTCGACTTTCCGACCGAGGTGCGGGAGCCGGAGCCGACCACGATCTACATGGACGGCCCGTGCGGCGCGGTCTACCTTGACAAGCCGCACGAGATCCAGACCTACGAGGATGTCTGGCGCTCGCTCGGCGAGCGAGCGCTCGATGGCGACGACTCCCGTGAGCTGATCACGGCGATCGCGAAGGAGATGACCCATGAAGCGTGACGGGGTGTGGCGCACGTCGTCCCGGTCCGGCAGCGGTGAATGCGTCGAAGTGGCGGGGTTTGCCGACGCGGTCGGCGTACGCGACAGCAAGGACCGGCAGGGCGCGGAGCTGAGCTTCGGCCCCGAGAGCTGGACCCGGTTCATCGCCGCCGCCCGCGCGAGCCGGCTCGGCGTGCGCGCCTGAACCCGACGTGACCGCAAGCTGTGGGTGCGTTTCTTGCTGCCCCGGCGACAAGAAACGCACCCACAGTCGGGCGGTTGACCTGCCGACCTGCTCGCCCCAGCCCTCTGCGCCTGGCGAGGCGACCGGATGACCGAGCTGTCGAGTGGCGTCCCGCCGTCTCGCCCGGTGAAGGGACCGTAGGGACGCCGCCTGGCGGCGAGATTCCGGGCCGTTGTATCCAGCAACTCCGCCAGATCGTCAGAGCCGACCGGTCACGGAGACGGTAGGGCTTGATCGACATCGCTCGCCCCGGCTGCGTCGGACAGGTTGTGCGATGGCGTGCGGCGCGGGCTGCGCTGGCTAGGCTGAGCTGAGCAGAATGTTCCGCTGAGGGGGTGAGCCCGGATGGCCCAGGCCGCGTACGCGCCCGAGCCCGCGCCGGACGCTGGCGCCGACGACCGGCCCGCCGGGCCGTCGTTCGACGTGCTGCGGTGGCGTGACGAGCCGTGGACCGCTCAGCTCGCCCTCGACCTGTTGCCGGAGACCAACGGCCCCAAGGTTGAGGTCCTGAGCGGAAGCGTGATCGTGACACCCCACGCCGGTATCGACCATCAGTCGGTCGAACGTGAATTGCCGTACCTGCTGCACCGTGCCGCCCGCCGGGCCGGGTTCTGGGTCTATCCGGAGATCAACGTCGTCTCCGGCAAGGACCTCTTCATACCGGACATCGCGGTGTTGACCAGGTCGGGTGGTGGCCGCTCAGCCGTCGACATCGCCACGGCGGTGCTGCTCGGCGAGATCGTGTCTCCGGGTAACCGGCGCAAGGACGTCATCGACCGGCCGCGCGAGTACGCCGCCGCCGGAGTGCCGTTCTTCCTGCGGGTGGACCTGCGCAACCGGGTGCCCACCCTCGCTCTGCTCGAACTGGTCGACGGCGAGTACCGACCGTTGGCGGCAGCCGCCGCCGGCACGACCTTCGTGATGAACCGGCCCTTCGCCTTCTCGGTCGACCCGGCAGACTTGCTCGACGACGAGGAGCCGCTGGAGAACGAGCAGCCCTGACCTGACCTGGGCCGCTCCTGGCAGCTCGCTTGTTAGTAGGGGGCCCTTCCTCTACCGCAGGCGTTAATAAGGTGCCCTTCCTTCTCGCCCAGCGGGCGTGGGGGAGAATGGGCGGCGTGAGTTCCCCCCGTGATCTTGTGCTGCTGGGTTGTACCGGGTCGATCGGTACCCAGGCCATCGACATCGTGCGGCGCAACCCGGAGCGGTTCCGGGTGGTGGCGCTGGGTGCCGGTGGTGGGAATGTCGGGCTGCTCGCCGCCCAGGCCCTGGAACTCGGCGTCGAGGCGGTCGGGGTGGCCAAGGCGTCCGCCGCGCAGGATCTTCAGTTGGCGTTCTACGCCGAGGCGAGTCGGCGGGGCTGGGCCTCCGGCGAGTTCAAGCTGCCCAAGATCGTGGCCGGGCCGGACGCGATGACCGAGTTGGCGCAGTGGCCGTGTGACGTCGTACTCAACGGGGTGGTGGGGTCGCTCGGGCTCGCGCCGACGCTGGCGGCGCTGCGCGCCGGGCGTACGCTCGCGCTTGCCAACAAGGAGTCGCTGGTGGCCGGCGGCTCGCTGGTCAAGGCTGCGGTGACGCGGCCGGAGCAGATCGTCCCGGTGGATTCGGAGCACTCGGCGTTGGCGCAGTGCCTGCGCGGTGGCAGCCGGGGTGAGGTACGCCGGTTGATCGTCACTGCCAGTGGTGGGCCGTTCCGGGGCAAGCGGCGCGACGAGTTGACAGCCGTCACGCCCGAGCAGGCGCTGGCGCACCCGACCTGGAACATGGGGCCGGTGGTCACGATCAACTCGGCGACCATGGTCAACAAGGCGCTGGAGGTGATCGAGGCGCACGAGCTGTTCGACGTGCCGTACGCCGACATCACCGTGATGGTGCACCCGCAGTCGGTGATCCACTCGATGGTCGAGTTCGTCGACGGCTCGACGCTCGCCCAGGCCAGCCCGCCGGACATGCGGCTGCCGATCGCGTTGGGGCTCGGCTGGCCCGACCGGGTGGCCGACGCCGCCACAGCCGTGGACTGGAGCAAGAGCCACACCTGGGAGTTCGCGCCGCTTGACGACACCGCGTTCCCGGCGGTGGCGCTGGCCAAGGCGGCCGGCGAGGCGGGGCGCTGCCGACCGGCGATCTACAACGCGGCAAACGAGGAGTGCGTCGCGGCGTTCGTCGCCGGGCGACTGCCGTTCCTCGGCATCGTCGACACGTTACAGCGGGTGCTGGAGGGAGCTCCCGATTTCGGTGAACCGGGTACCGTCGAGGACGTACTCGAAGCCGAGTCGTGGGCCCGCGCGCACGCGCAGGAGATCATCGCTGCTGCGGTGGAAGGAGCTTGATGTCGTTCGCGTTCGGGGTGGCGCTGTTCGCCCTCGGCATCCTGGTTTCGGTCAGCCTGCACGAGGCCGGCCACATGCTCACCGCCAAGGCCTTCGGCATGAAGGTCACCCGCTACTTCGTCGGCTTCGGCCCGACGATCTTCTCCTTCAAGCGGGGCGAGACCGAGTACGGCCTCAAGGGCATCCCGCTCGGTGGCTTCTGCAAGATCGTCGGCATGACGCCGCAGGACGACGACGTCGAGCCCGGCGACGAGAAGCGGGCCATGTGGCGCTACCCGGTGTGGAAGCGGACCATCGTGATGTCCGCCGGGTCGATCACCCACTTCGGGTTGGCGATCTTCGCGGCCTGGTTGGCGGCGATGACCTTCGGCCTGCCCAACCCCGACTTCCCGCGTGACGAGCAGCAGATCCGCGCCGAGCCTGCGGTGATCGCCATCCAGGACTGCGTCCTGCCGGACACCACCTACCGGGAGTGCGCCGCGGGCGACGCGGCCAGCCCCGCCGGGGCGGCCGGGTTGCAAAATGGCGACCGGATCACCTCGATCAACGGCACCCCGATCAACAACTACGGCGAGCTGCTGACCACGCTGCGGGCCACCACCCCGGGCAGCACCGCCACCATCGGGTACGAGCGCGACGGTCAGGCCGGCACCACCGAGACCACGCTGGCCACCACCAAGCGTCCGCCGATCGACAACCCGGACGGCCCGGTCACCGAGGTCTCCGCGCTCGGCGTGGGCCTGGTGCTGAGCACCCCGGGTCTGGTCTCCTACGGTCCGGTGGAGGCCGTCGGCGCGACAAGCACCTTCATCGGCGACATGGCGGTGGCCACCGCGAAGGCGTTGCAGCGCCTGCCGGAGAAGATCCCCGCGCTGTGGACCGCCATCACCGGCGGCGAACGCGACATCGACACCCCGATCAGCGTGGTCGGCGCCAGCGTGCTCGGCGGCGAGGCCGTCGCCAACAACGCCTGGGAAATCTTCATCATGTTGTTCATCTCGCTGAACTTCTTCATCGGGGTGTTCAACCTGCTGCCGCTGCTGCCCCTGGACGGCGGCCACATCGCCATCGCCTGGTTCGAGCGGGCCCGCTCCTGGGTGTACGCGCGGCTGCGCCGCCCCGACCCGGGCCGCGTCGACTACTTCAAACTGATGCCCTTCACGTACGTGGTGATCCTGATCGGTGGTGTGTTCACGCTGCTCACGATCACTGCGGACGTCGTCAACCCGATCACCCTCTTCCCAAGGTGAGTGCCTGAAGTGACAGCTGTCAGCCTCGGTATCCCTGCCGTACCGCCGCCGCCGCTGGCCCCCCGCCGGGCGAGCCGCCAGATCATGGTCGGTTCGGTGCCGGTCGGTGGTGGCGCGCCGGTCTCCGTGCAGTCGATGACCACCACCCTGACCGCCGACGTCAACGCCACTCTCCAGCAGATCGCCGAGCTGACCGCCTCCGGCTGCCAGATCGTCCGGGTCGCGGTGCCGAGCCAGGATGACGTGGAGGCGCTGCCGGCGATCGCCCGCAAGTCGCAGATCCCGGTCATCGCCGACATCCACTTCCAGCCGAAGTACGTCTTCGCCGCGATCGACGCCGGCTGCGCGGCGGTGCGGGTCAACCCCGGCAACATCCGGCAGTTCGACGACAAGGTCAAGGAGATCGCGGCAGCGGCCTCCGCCGCCGGTACGCCGATCCGCATCGGCGTCAACGCCGGTTCCCTGGACAAGCGGCTGCTCGCCAAGTACGGCAAGGCCACCGCCGAAGCCCTTGTCGAGTCGGCGCTGTGGGAGTGCTCGCTGTTCGAGGAGCACGGCTTCCGGGACATCAAGATCTCGGTCAAGCACAACGACCCGGTGGTGATGATCCGGGCTTACCGGCAGCTCGCCGAGCAGTGCGACTACCCGCTGCACCTGGGCGTCACCGAGGCCGGCCCGGCCTTCCAGGGCACCATCAAGTCGGCGGTCGCCTTCGGTGCGCTGCTGGCCGAGGGGATCGGCGACACCATCCGGGTGTCGCTGTCCGCGCCGCCGGTCGAGGAGATCAAGGTCGGCAACCAGATCCTGGAGTCCCTCGGGCTGCGTGAGCGTGGCCTGGAGATCGTCTCCTGCCCGTCCTGCGGGCGGGCCCAGGTGGACGTCTACAAGCTCGCCGAGGAGGTCACTGCCGGCCTGGAAGGGCTGCCGGTGCCGCTGCGGGTGGCCGTGATGGGCTGTGTCGTCAACGGCCCCGGCGAGGCCCGCGAGGCCGACCTGGGGGTGGCCTCCGGCAACGGCAAGGGGCAGATCTTCGTCAAGGGTCAGGTCGTCAAGACCGTGCCCGAGGGGCAGATCGTGGAGACCCTCATCGAGGAGGCACTGCGACTGGCCGACGAGATGGGCGCCGAGCTGCCCGAGGAACTGCGCGGCCTGCTCCCCGGCGCCACCGTCAGCGTCCACTGACCCGCCCCACACCCGCCCATGATCGTGCTCGGTGTGGGGGACGGTTACCGTCCGCCAACACGACTCGGGCGGATCTGGCAGGCTGGTAACCGTGCTGACGGCGCCGGTGCGGCAACTTGGTGAGTCAGAGCGTCGCGCGGTCGAGCGGCTGCTCGACCTCGACCCGTACGCGGGTGCGCAGGTCGCGGAGCGGATCGCCGCGCGCGGGCTGGCGTGGTGGCGGGCCGAGGGACGGGTGCTCGGGTACGGCTCCCGCCGGCAGCTCGAATCGGTCTGCTGGCTGGGCGGCAACCTGACGCCGGTGCTGGCCACCCGACAGGCGACCGCCGCCTTCGCCGATCTGCTCGCCGGTGAGGACCGGATCTGCTCGTCGATCGTGGGGCGGGCCGACGCGGTGCTGGAGTTGTGGGACCGGCTCTCCGACACCTGGGGGCCGGCTCGGGACGTACGCCCCAATCAACCGCTGCTGGCCACCGAGGCGTTGCCCGCGGTCCCCGCCGACCCGCACGTACGCCTGGTTCGTGGCAGTGAGCTCGACCTGCTCTTTCCGGCGGCCGTGGCGATGTACACCGAGGAGGTCGGTGTCTCGCCGCTGGCCGACGACGCCGGGCGCGGGTACCGCCGCCGGGTCACGGAGATGATCCGCTCCGGTCGGGCGTACGCCCGCATTGTCGATGGTCAGGTGGTCTTCAAGGCGGAGCTGGCGGTCGTCACCCGGCACACGGCGCAGGTCCAGGGGGTCTGGGTGGCGCCCGAGTGGCGTGGGCGTGGGATCGCGACGGCGGCGATGGCGGCCGTGGTGCGCGACGCCCTGCACCGGGTCGCCCCGACGGTCAGCCTGTACGTCAACGATTTCAATGTGCCCGCCCGGCGGGTCTACGAGCGGTGCGGGTTCCGCCCAGTGGGCACGCTGGCGACCGTGCTGTTCTGAAGCGCCTGGCCGCCCTCGGCGGTCCCCGCTGGTGACTCCTCACGACGGCCCGCGGCGACTCGCCCGGCCCGGCACAGGACGCGGCGGAAAGCAACAGGTCGGGCCGGATTGCGCAAAAAAGGCGTTGAACCGGCACGGTCCTGCCCGCAGGCTAGAACCTTCGCCATCACACCCGAGGACGGACCCGTGCGACTGCTTCGTGATCTGTGGGTCACTTCTTCCCGCAGGATGACCCTGGTGGCCGTGCTGGTCGTGATCGGCGGCATCGGCCAGGCGGCCACCGCCGCGCTGGCCGGGCCGGTGCTGGTGAACCGTTCCGTCGTCTTCTTCGTGCTGCTGACGATCGCCCTGACCGCCGCCGTCTTCAGCGACCTGGTGGTCAGCCTGGTGATGGCCGGGGTGACCGCCGACTGGTCCGCCGACCTGCGCCGCCGACTCTGTCGGGTGGCAATGGGGCAACCCGTGCCCGCCCTGGAGACGACGCCGGTCGGTGAGATGCTCGACCGCATCGACGGTGACGTCTACGACGTGGCCTCCGGGGTACGCGGACCGGGAATCCGGCTGGCCCAGTCGTTGGCGGTGGGTGTGGCGGCCACCCTGGTCGCGATCACCGTCTGGTGGCCGGCCGGAATCGGCATGCTGCTGGTGACCGTCCTGCTCGCGGTCACCCTGCGCCGGCCCGCCGGTCGGATCGCCCCGGCCCGGATGAAGGAGGAGGCGGCCTGGTCCGACCTGGCGGCGGTGATGGAGGAGTCCATCCACGGCCAGGACGACGTACGCACCAGCCTGGCCCGGCCGTACGTGCTGCGCCTCTACGCCCGCCGGGCGTCGGAGGTGCTCCGCCGTGGACTGGTGGTCTGGCGGATGGGTGCGCAGGTGAACTCCATCGCGGCGGGGGTGACCCGGGCCGGCATCGTCCTGGTGGTGCTGGGCGGGGTGTGGGCGTTCGGCACCGGCCGGGTGGACGCCGCCCAGTTGACCGCGATCTGGCTGCTCGCGCTCTCCCTGGGCATGACTGTCGAACACATCAGCCGGATGGTGCCCGACGTGCAGCACGCCCTCGGTGCCTGGGGTCGGGTGCAACTGCTGCAGAACGCCGAGCAGGAACCGACCGGCGGCGACTCCCCGGTCGACGGCGATCTGGTCATCCGTGACCTGACCTTCCGCTACCCGGTCGAAGCGGAGGCCGAGCGGGGTCCGGCGCTGCGCGAGGTCAACCTGACCTTCATCCGCGGTCGCTCGTACGCGCTTGTCGGGCGGACCGGCTCGGGCAAGTCGACGCTGGCCAAGGTGCTCACCCGGGCCGTGGACGTGCCGGCGGGCACGGTGCTGCTCGGCGGGCGGGACGTGCTCGACCTGGACGTGGAACAGCTACGTCGGTGGATCGCGCTGGTGCCGCAGCGTACCGAGATCCTGGCCGGCACCCTCGCCGAGAACGTGGCGCTGTTCGACCCGGAACTGCTCGACGCCGCCGAACGGGCCCTGCACGAGCTGGACCTGGCCGGCTGGATCGCCGAACTGCCCGCCGGCCTGGACACCCGGCTCGGCGAGGGCGGGCACGTGCTGTCGGCCGGGCAGGAGCAGTTGGTCGCCTTCGCCCGCATCCTGGTCCGCGATCCGCACGTGGTGATCCTGGACGAGGCCACCGCCCGGCTCGACCCGGTCACCGAGGCACGGGTCCAGCGGGCCACCTCGCGGCTGCTCCGGGACCGGATCGGCATCGTCATCGCGCACCGGCTCTCCTCCGTACGCGAGTGCGACGAGGTGGTGGTGCTGGCCGACGGCGCGGTGGTGGAGGCCGGCCCGCTGGCCAGTTCCCGTCGCTTCGCCGAGCTGCTCGCGGCCAGCCACACCGACGCGTACGACCCAGCACTGCTCGTCGAATCCGATGCCGTGCAGGGTGAACCGGCGCTTGTCGGCGCCGCCTCGACGGAGTTGGCCGGGGGCGCGTTCCCCGACGCCGCCGCGCTGTCGGGTGGCCCGCTCGGTGGTTCGTCGACGCTTGGCGTCGAGCGGTCCGCCGACGATCCCGCGCCGGTCGTCGGACCCGAACCGGTCGAGCCGGTCGAGGGACGCCAGAGCGGCGGGCGTACCGACGGCGGCGGGCGTGCTGACGGTGGCGGGCGTGCTGACGGTGGCGGTGACGTGCCGGCGGGTGGGCCGGGCGTGGAGCGTCGGCCGGCGTCCCGGTTCCAGACGATGCGGGAGATCGTCCGGCTCTGCCTCAACGATCCCCGCTACGGCCTGTCGGCCATCGGCATCTTCTCCGTACTTACCGTGTTCGGTCTGGACGGGCCGTTGCTGGCCTGGCTCTGGGTCGACGTGGTGGACGGCACCGGCAATCCGTGGCTGCCCGCGTTGGGCATCGCGGCCGGCCTGATCCTCGCCATCCCCGCCAACTACTGGACCCACCTGTGGTTCCCGGCCTGGTTCGTCCGGCAGATGCTGCGGATCAGTGCCCGCCTGGTGCACGGGCAGACCGGTCCACGCCGGATCAGCCGGCACAGCCCGGCCGAGGTGGTGGCCCAGGGTGGTGACACCGAACGCGTCGTCCAACTTGCCGACAACGTGCTGGACCAGACGGTCGCGGTGATCCTGCTGGTGGTGATGACAGTGGTCACCGACAGCGTGGTGCCGGGGCTGTTCTTCATCGGCACGATGGTGCTGTCCGGGCTGGCCGCGACGGCGTTCGGGCCGCGACTGGAACGCGCGGCCCGCGACACGGTGGCCGCCCGGGCCGCCTTCGCCACCGCGCTGGTGTCCAGCCTGTCGGCGGCCCGGACGGTGAAGCTCGCCGGGGCCACCCGGCCGGTGCTGACCCACCTGGCCCGCCTCGACACGGTCCGCAGCGACCGGCAGCGCCGGGAGATCGCCGTGCAGGTGTGGGCCCGGTCCACCCCGGCACTGGCCAGCGGCCTGCTGCCGATCGGCGTCTGGGCGCTGTATCTGTCCGGCGGGCTGGCCGCCGGGGCGGCGCTGGTCGCGGTCGCCACGCTGGGTGCGGCCCGCTGGTTCGCGTGGACCACCGCGTCACTGGTCTCGCAGGTGCCGTCGGCTCGGGTGTGGACGCGTCGGACTGTGGAGATGGCCGGCGTCGAGGCGTACTCGGCGCGGATCCCGGGTGTCGATCTCATAGCGGGGACGGCGCCCGCCCCACCGCAGCCGCCGCGTACCCCGCTGCGTCGGCTGGAGCTGACCAATTTCGGCGTACGGCACACCGACGGCACCGTGGCGGTACGCGATGTCAACCTGACCGTGGAGCGTGGCCAGCTCGTCCTGATCGTCGGCCCGGTCGGTGCGGGCAAGTCCTCCCTGCTGCGGGCCCTGGCCGGGATCGCTCCACACATCGGGCAGGTGACCTGGAACGACGATCCGGTCACCGAGCCGGAGTTGTTCCTGCGCCCCAACCAGGTCGGCTATGTCGGCCAGGTGCCCCGGGTGCTCTCCGGCACGGTCGCCGACAACATCACCCTCGGGCATCCGGTCGACGCCCGACACGCCGTGGCCACCGCCCAGCTGGAACACGACCTGGCGGCCACCGGCAGCGGGCTCGGGCTGCTCATCGGGCACAAGGGCACCCGGCTCTCCGGCGGCCAACTCCAGCGCCTGGCGCTGGCCCGGGCGTTGGCACCGCGTACCGAACTGCTGGTCGCCGACGACGTCTCCTCTGCGTTGGACGTCACCACCGAACTGGCGCTGTGGCAGGCGCTGCGCGAGCACGGCGTGACAGTCGTCGGGTCCACGTCGAAGCGGGCCGCGCTGGTGCGGGCCGACCATGTCGTGGTGCTCACCGACGGCATGGTGATGGCCCAGGGGCCGTGGTGCGAGCTGGAGGGGAAGTGGGGGCACCTCGCGGGTTGAGCCCGGCAGGTGCCACCCAGCGGGGTGATCCCGGCAGTGTCACCTGCCGGGCTCACCCGCCGGCCTTCAGGCCGCTCGCAGGTACGGCTCGGGCCAGGTGGCCTCCGCGCCGAGCTTGGCGGCGGCCTGGCGCGGCCAGTACGGATTGCGCAGCAGCTCCCGACCGAGCAGCACCAGGTCGGCTTCGCCGTCGGCGATGATCGCCTCGGCCTGTTCCGGCTCGACGATCAGGCCGACCGCCCCGGTGGGCACCTGCGCCTCCCGGCGCACCTGGGCTGCCAGCGGCACCTGGTAACCACGGCCGACCGGGACGGTGGCGTTCGGCGACGCCCCGCCCGAGGAACAGTCGACCAGGTCGACCCCGGCCCGGGCCAGCTCGGCGGCGAGCGCCACGCTGTCGTCGACCGTCCAGCCGCCCTCGACCCAGTCGGTGGCCGAGATCCGGGCCAGCACCGGCACCTGCTCACCGACGGCGGCGCGGACCGCGCGGGCGACCTCCAGGGTCAGCCGCATCCGCCCGGCCCGGTCGCCGCCCCAGGCGTCGGTGCGGTGGTTGGTCAGCGGGGACAGGAACTCGTGCAGCAGGTAGCCGTGTGCCGCGTGCACCTCCACACCGGCGAATCCGGCGGCCAGTGCCCGGCCGGCCGCCACCGCGAACGCCTCCACCACGGCGGCGATGCCCGCCTCGTCCAGCGCGGTCGGCGTCCGGTACTCCGGGAGGAACGGCTGCTCGGTGGGCCCGACCGGAGTCCACCCGTCCTCGGTGTCGGGCACCCCGCCCCGGTGCGGATCCCAGGGCCGGTAGGTCGACGCCTTGAACCCGGCGTGCGCGAGCTGTACGACGGGCACCGCGCCCTGGGCGGCCACGAACCGGGTCACCGGACGCCAGGCGTCGACGTGCCGGTCGGACCAGATCCCGGTGTCCTGCGGGCTGATCCGTCCCTCGGGCAGCACCGCGGTCGCCTCGGTCATCACCAGGCCGGCGCCACCGACCGCCCGCGTACCGAGGTGCACCAGGTGCCAGTCGTGCGGGAGGCCGTCGGGGCCGGCACTGTACTGACACATGGGGGCCAGCGCGATCCGGTTGGGCAGGGTGACCGCGCGCAGCGTCAGCGGTGTGAACAACGTACTCATGAGTTCATCTTCTCGCGGTCGCCAGGATCCGCGGTCGCCAGGATCGCGGCGGTGACCACACCCCAGCCGACGATCACCAGCAGCAGCAGTCGTTCCAGCACGCCGGCCAGCGTTCCCCGGCCGACGAGCAGCATGGCGAGGCCGAGCGCGCCCGCCAGCGGCAGGGCCGACGCCACGCAGATCGTGGCGGTGCGGCGCAGCGGCTCCGCCGCTGCCCGGGAGAACAAGATCGCGATCATGGCGAGGACCGTGGCACCGGCGGCGACGATGCTCGCCGCGCCGTGCACCAGATCCGCCACGGTGGGCGTCTCGAACGGCGGTAACGGGCAGCCGTCGCTACAGGTCACCGCGCCGGACAGGGCGGTGGCCACCGCCCCGACGACGAGCAGCACCACCGCGATCCGCAAGGCTCTGTCGGGCCGTCGCGCCGGTCGGGGCACGGCGTCGTAACGCGACCGGTCGCGTAGTGCGGCGGCGAGCAGCAGGAGCGCGGCACCCAGGGTGAGCACCCCGAGCCGGTACGTCCAGGCGTAGATGCTGTCGGCCACGCCGGCCTCGCTGACGTACCCGGTCAGGCCCGGACCGGGACCGGCGACCACGGCGAACGTCGCCGCGACCGCGCCGACGAGCACGCAGACCGCCGCACCCGTGGCACGGCGCTCGACCACACCCGCGGCCCGGCGCTCGGCCACGGCCGTGGCTCGGCGCTCAGCCACGTCCGTGCGGCGTCGTCCAGCCGTGCAGGTCCGGGCCGAGCGGCACGATGCCGGTCGGGTTGATCTCGTCATGGGTGGCGTAGTAGTGCCGCTTGATGTGGTCGAAGTCGACAGTCTCCCCGAAGCCGGGGGTGGTGAACAGATCCCGGGCGTACGCCCACAGCACGGGCATCTCGGTGAGCTTCTGCCTGTTGCACTTGAAGTGCCCGTGGTAGGCCACGTCGAAGCGGACCAGCGTGACGAACAGCCGCACGTCCGCCTCGGTGATCGTGTCGCCCATCAGGTACCGCTGCTCGGCCAGCCGCAGCGACAACGCGTCCAACCGGGCGAACAGCGCCGTGTACGCCTCGTCGTACGCCTGCTGGGAGGTTGCGAAGCCGCACCGGTAGACGCCGTTGTTGACGTCGCGGTGGATGTCGGCCATCAGCTGGTCCATCTCCGGGCGCAGCTCCACCGGGTACAGGTCCGGTGCGTCCGGTGCGTGCAGCCGCCGCCACTCGGTGGACAGATCCAGGGTGAGCTGCGGATAGTCGTTGGTGACCACCCGCCCGGTGACGGTGTCGACAAGCGCCGGCACGGTGACCCGGCCGGTGTAGTCGGGATCGGTGGCCAGGTACGCCTCGGAGAGGAAGCCGACGCCCAGTACCGGGTCGAAGCCGTCCGGGTCGAGGGTGAACCGCCATCCCCGCTCGTCGCGGATCGGGTCGACGGTGCCCAGTGAAATGGCCTCGTCCAGCCCCAGCAGGTTGCGGACGAT
Source organism: Verrucosispora sp. ts21 (assembly GCF_002879555.1). NCBI lineage: Bacteria > Bacillati > Actinomycetota > Actinomycetes > Micromonosporales > Micromonosporaceae > Micromonospora > Verrucosispora sp. ts21. The sequence goes on from NZ_PNOZ01000040.1 coordinate 50,412, forward strand.
CAGTGCCCGGTGCGACCACGGGCAGGCCCGGCACCAGATCAGCCGGTACCGGCCGGGCTCCAGCGGCCAGCGGTTCTGCTCGTCCGGCCCGGCACCGGGCGGCGAACTGGAGTGCGGGGTGACCCGACCGGTGAACCGGTTGGATTGACGGACGAACGCGCCGGCCTCACTGGTCTCCGCGCTGAACTGGGCTCTTGCCATGCCCACAAACCTATCCGGACTCGGCGGCGATATCCTGGCGGCAGGACGTCCTGCTTGATCCACTGGACGCTCCGCACCCCTGCCTTCCCACCCCCGAAGGACTCGCGATGACCGTGGCATACCTGGTGGCCGGTGTCCGCACCCCGATCGGCCGGTACGCGGGCGCTCTCGCCGGCGTACGCCCCGACGACCTGGCCGCGCACGTGATCCGCGAACTGGTCGCCCGGCACCCGTCGGTGGACTGGTCCCGCACCGACGACGTGGTGTTCGGCTGCGCCAACCAGGCCGGTGAGGACAACCGCAACGTGGCCCGGATGGCGGCGCTGCTCGGCGGCCTGCCGGAGCAGGTCTCCGGCAGCACGGTCAACCGGCTCTGCGGCTCCGGCCTCGACGCGCTGGCCACCGCCGCGCGGGCGATCGTCGCCGGGGAGGCCGATCTGATGGTCGCCGGCGGGGTGGAGAGCATGAGCCGGGCCCCGTTCGTCATGCCGAAGGCCACCAGCGCCTTCTCCCGCGCCGCCGAGATGTACGACACCACGATCGGCTGGCGGCTGGTCAACCCGCTGATGGAGCAGGGCTGGGGGGTCGACTCGATGCCGGAGACGGCGGAGAACGTCGCCGTCGAGTTCGGTGTCGACCGGCTCGCCCAGGACGAGTTCGCGTACCGCTCGCAGCTGCGGGCCGCCAAGGCGCAGGCCGACGGCCGGCTGGCCGAGGAGATCGTGCCGGTGACCGTGCCGGCCGGTCGGCGCGAGACCCGGCTGGTCGAGGTCGACGAGCACCCCCGGCAGACCTCGATGGAGAAGCTGGGCGCGCTGCCCACCCCGTTCCGCACCGGCGGCACGGTGACCGCCGGCAACTCCTCAGGTGTCAACGACGGTGCGGTGGCGCTGCTGGTCGCCTCGCAGCGGGCCGTCGAGGAGTACGGTCTCACCCCGCTGGCCCGCGTCGTCGCGACGGCGACAGCCGGGGTGCCGCCGCGGATCATGGGCATCGGCCCGGTGCCGGCGACCCGGCGACTGCTTCAGCGGCAGGGACTCTCCGTGACCGATCTCGACGTGATCGAGTTGAACGAGGCGTTCGCCGCCCAGTCCGTCGCGGTGCTGCGGGAGCTGGGCCTGCCCGAGGACGCCGAACACGTCAACCCGAACGGCGGGGCCATCGCACTGGGCCACCCGCTCGGTGCCAGCGGTGCCCGACTCGCGCTCACCGCCGCGCTGGAACTGCGTCGCCGGGGCGGCCGGCGGGCCGTGGCCACCATGTGCGTTGGCGTCGGCCAGGGCATCTCCATGCTGCTCGAAGCCGCCTGACCACCGGGTCGGAGCTGTTTGATCGCCGTGCCGGCGTCGCCTGACCGGGCGCGCCGGCACGGTCGCCGGACAAAGGCGGTTGTGGATCTCCCAGGGTGTGACGCGCGGGCCTAGAGTAGGCAGCGTTACCTGATCCGTGGCGACGACTTGGGGCGACCAGTGCAGCAGCCGGACGGAGCACCCATCGAGATCGACCTTTCCCGGCCGAGTGCGGCCCGGGTGTACGACTATTTCCTGGGCGGTGCCCACAACTTCGAGGTCGACAGGCAGTTGGCCGACCAGATCGCGGCGATGACACCGAACCTGCCGGCGACCATGCGGGCGGGTCGGGAGTTCCTGCGCCGGGCCGTACGCGTGCTGCTCGACGCTGGCATCGACCAGTTCCTCGACATCGGCTCGGGCATTCCCACGGTCGGCAACGTGCACGAGGTCGCCCAGGCCGCCAACCCGCAGGCCCGGGTGGTCTACGTCGACATCGACCCGGTGGCGGTGGCGCACAGTCGGGAACTGCTGGCCGGCAACGAGTCGACCGGCGTCATCCACGCCGACCTGCGTGACCCGCAGCGGATCCTCGCCGAGACCCGGGCGTTGCAACTGCTCGACTTCGACCGGCCGCTGGGCATCCTGCTGGCCGGCGTCGTCCACTTCGTACCCGACACCGACCGGCCCGGCGACATCCTGGCCACCCTGCGGGCCGCCGCCGCACCCGGCAGCCACCTGGTGATCTCGCATTCCACCTACGAGGACCAGCCGCAGGAGATGCTCGACGCGCAGCGGCTCTCGGCGCGTACCAGCACCGAGATCACGCTTCGGTCGCGGGCCGAGATCACCTCGTTCTTCGGCGACTGGACGATCCTCGAACCCGGTGTGGTGCACATGGAGCTGTGGCGTCCCGACTCGCCGTCCGACGTGGTCGCCGATGCGCAACGCTTCGGTGCCTTCGGTGCGGTGGCTCGCCACGACGACGTAGCGGGGTGACCTGATGTCGGCCGTCGGTGCCCCCGGAGGGCGTGCCGTCGATCCGGCCGGCGCGCACAGCTACGCGACCGAGTGGGCGCAGGCGGTACGCCGGCTCGGCTTCGTACCGATGAGCGCGGCCGACACCGAGCGGCTGCTGTTGTCGTACACCCTGCGGCTGGCGGAGGCGTTGCTGCACGCCGATGAGGTGGCGTCGGTGGCGGCGGAGGTCGGCCAGGCAATGGTCGAGGCGCACCTGACCGAACCGGACATGATCGAGTGGTCGGTGCGCTCGCTCGCCGACCGGTTGCCCGACCAGGTGCTGGGCGGGGCGACCGGGCTCGCCGACCGGATCGCGGTGGCGCAGGGCGCGCTCGCGGCCGGGTTCGCCCGCGCGCTGCGCGATCGCACCTTCGCCCAGCAGGAGAGCATCGCACGGTCGGCGTGGCAGGCCCGCGACGATGTCGAGCGGGCGTTGCGGGACAGCGAGGCCAGGTTCCGGGCGGTCTTCCGGGGCGCGGCGATCGGCATCGGCATCGCCGACGTCGACGGGCAGATCATCGACGTCAACCAGCCCTTCGCCGACCTGCTCGGCTATTCCATCGAGGAGATGCGCCAGCTCAACGTGACGGCCCTGGTCCACCACGACGACGCACCCGGCATGTGGGAGCTGTACGGGGAACTGATCGAGGGCAAACTCGAATCCGGGCGGGTCGAGAAGCGGTACTACCGCAAGGACGGCACCTCCGTCTGGACGGACCTGGCCGTCTCGTTGATCCGGCACGACGACGGCCGGCCCCGCTTCACCATCGCCGTTGCCGAGGACATCACGCAGCGGTACGAACTCCAGCGTCGGTTGCGCTTCCAGGCGCTGCACGACCCGCTCACCGAACTGCCCAACCGCACGCTGTTCTTCGAGACGCTGAGCCGCCTGCTCAGCTCCTCGGGCCGGGTCGGCGTCTGCTTCCTCGACCTCGACGGCTTCAAGGCGATCAACGACAGCCTCGGGCACGACCTCGGTGACCGGCTGCTCATGACGATCGCCCGGCGGCTGGCCGGCTGCGTGGCCGAGTACGGCTACCTGGTCGCCCGGATGGGCGGCGACGAGTTCGTCATCCTGGTCGACGGTGACGCCGGGGTCGACAACATGATCGCGGTGGCCGAGCTGGCGCTGAACGCCGTCTCCGCCCCGGTGTTCATCGACGACCACCAGCTGATGGTCTCGGCCAGCGTCGGCATCGTCGCCTCCGACCTCGTCGGCACCAGCGCCGCCGAGCTGATGAAGGCCGCCGACACCACGCTGTACTGGGCCAAGGCGGAGGGTCGGGGCCGGTGGGCGGTGTACGACCCGGAGCGCAGCGCCCGGGACATCGCCCGGTCGACACTGGTCGCCGAACTGCCGGTGGCGCTGGACCGGGACGAGTTCGTGCTGCACTACCAGCCGATCGTGTCGCTGTTGGACGGTCGGATGCTGGCGGTCGAGGCGTTGGTCCGCTGGGAGCATCCGGAGCTGGGGTTGATCGGTCCGGACCGGTTCATCGGGTTGGCCGAGGAGACCGGCCTGATCGTCCGGCTCGGCGAGTGGGTGTTGCGGCAGGCATGTCGGGACGCCCAGCGGTGGCACGTCGACTTCCCTGACGCGCGGCTGGTGGTCAGCGTCAACCTGGCCGCCCGGCAGGCCGACGCTCCGGTGATCGTGGACACCGTGGCCGATGCCCTGTCCAGCAGTGGACTGCCGGCGGAACTGCTGCAACTGGAGTTGACCGAGAGCGCCGTGATGGGCTCCGGCGGTGAGCCGCTGCGGACGCTGCACCGGCTGGCCGAGCTCGGAGTCCGGCTGGCCGTCGACGACTTCGGCACCGGCTACTCGAACCTGGCGTACCTGCGTCGGCTGCCGATCACCTGTCTGAAGCTGGCCGCGCCGTTCGTCGAGGGCATCCGGGGCGACGAGCCGGATGTCGCCGATCACCGCGACGAGCGCATCGTCGACGCGCTGGTGCGGTTGGCCCACGCCCTGGAGCTGTGGGTGACCGCCGAGGCGGTGGAGACCGAGCCGCAGGCCGAGCGGCTCCGGGCGCTACGCTGCGATTCCGCTCAGGGGCGCCTGTTCGGCCCACCAGAGCCCGCCGCCGTAATTTCCACCCGCCTGGCCGGCGGGTAAGGAAGGGCACCTTATTAACGCCTGCGGTAGAGAAAGGGCCCCCTTTTAACAGATGAAGCGATCGGATGGGGAGCCGTGAGTCTGACAGAGACCGGTGCCGTGGTTTCGGTGATCACCGCGTTGGCCATCCTCGCCGGGCTGGCCGGCGTGGTGGTGCCCGGCCTGCCGGCCCTGCCGCTGTGCTGGGGCGGCGTACTCGTGTGGGCGTTGTTCGGTGAGGCCGGCGCCGGCCGCTGGCTGGTGCTCGCGGCGGCCACCGTGGTCGCCCTGGGCGGCACCGTGATCAAGTACGCCTGGCCCGGCCGCAACCTCAAACGGGCCGGCGTACCCACCGCCACGTTGCTCGTCGGTGCGCTCCTCGGCCTGGTCGGCTTCTTCGTCATCCCCGTCGTCGGGCTGATCATCGGCTTCGTCGTCGGCATCTTCCTGATGGAACGGCTGCGGCTGGGCGACACCGCACTGGCCTGGCCGGCGACCAAGCAGGCGGTCGCCGCCACCGGCCTGGCCATGTTGATCGAGTTCCTCGCCGGAGTGGTGATCGGCGCGCTCTGGGTGGCCGGCCTGGTACTGACCTGACAGCCGCGCTCACTGAGGACCAGGCTTGCTGAGGACCGGGCGTCGTGGGGACCGGGCGTCGTGGGGACCGGGGCGGCGCGGGGCGGAGCCAGGGTAGGGCGCAGCGCCGTACCCGAGAGAGAGGTGACCTTCCCCGCGCCGCCGCGGCTGCCGGGCCGTTCCGAGGGCCCGGGTCGGCCCGTCGCGATCGGGCCTGGTCACAAGCCCAAGGATGGGGTACGCCGACGCACCCGGCAACGCAATTGCGGGGCCACCGGGAGTTCATCCGAGGATCGCGACCCGACTAGCCGGTCGGCGGCACCGAGGGCTTGGCCTTCTGCGGGTAGACCGTCTCGTGTCGGGCCAGCATGGCGACGAACTCGACGATCTTCCGCTCGCGGGTCTGCGCCCGTTTGACGGCGTTGAGACGGTGGATGAGTGCGAACCGGTTGGTCTTGGTGAGGACGTCGAACATGGCCTGAGCAGCGGGATTGGCGGCAATGGCGGCGAGTAGGTCGGCCGGCACCTCGGCCTCCGACGGCGGGGCGTAGGCGGCGGCCCAACGCCCGTCCGCCTTCGCCGCCTCCACCGCGGCGCGGCCGGACGGCTGCATCCGCCCCTGTTCCTCAAGCCGGGCCACATGGGACACGTTCCGTTGTGACCAGGAGCTGCGGGACCGGCGCGGAGTCAACCGGATCCAGGAGCTCTCCTCGTCGCGTTTCCGGGCCTGCCCGTCGATCCAACCGAAGCACAGCGCCTCGTCGACCGCCTGCTGCCAGGTCAGCGTGGTGACGGTGCCACCCTTTTTGGTCAGCGCCAGCCAGACCCCGTCCGACGTGGCGTGGTGGGTCGACAACCAGTCGCGCAGCGCCTCGGCGTCCGCGACGATCAACTCATCCAGTTCCGCGCTCCCCATGACGGCAGGCTAACCGCTGGCTCTGCCATTTTTCGTTTGCCGGACGCGCGGAATCTCGGTGGTGCGGCCGAGTGCGGATCGGTGAGGATCTGGAGATGTCCACTCCCGCCCGGCAGATCCGCGCCCGCTTCTCGGCCGACACCATCACGGTCTACCAGGCGTACCCTCCGCAGATCGCGGTGCCGGCGGTGGCGGCCGGCCGTTTCGTGGCCCCCTTCAAGCGGGAGCGGATGACGTGGATCAAGCCGTCCTTCCTGTGGATGATGTACCGCTGTGGCTGGGCCACCAAGCCGGGGCAGGAACGCGTGCTGTCCATCGAGATCACCCGAGAGGGATTCGAGTGGGCGCTCGCCCGGGCCTGCCTGAGTCACTACGACCGTGATCTGCACAGCGACCAGGCGACCTGGTCACGGCAGTTGAAGACCAGCCCGGTGCGGGTGCAGTGGGATCCGGAACGGTCCCTGCATCTTCAACCGCTGCCGTACCGGTCGCTACAGGTCGGCCTCTCCGGCGAGGCGGTCGAACGGTACGTCGACGACTGGATCGTCGGCGTCACCGACATCACTGCCACCGTGCACCGGCTCCGGGACCTGCTGCGGGGCGGCGAGACCCAGGCGGCAGCCGCTCACCTACCGGTCGAGCAGGTCTACCCGCTACCGGAGCAGATCGGAGCCCGGCTCAACGCCAGCCCGTACGCCACCACCGATGCCTGAGCTGCACGGACCGTGACCGGCTGCTACGACGGTGTGGTGGGGTTCGGGGTGGCGGCGGGGGCCGAGGGGACGTTGCGCAGCGCGCGAAGGGCCGACACCGCGAGCGGTACGCCTACCGTGAGCACGGCGACGACCTGAACGGCCGCGATCGTGGTGAGCGTCGTGCGCTCTGCCTGGTCGAGGAAGTCGGGCAGGGTCACGGCGCGCAGGACGAGCGCGGTCGCGGCGAGCAGAGTGAACGCCAGCGACCACGGCAGGGTGCGCGTCGATCGACCGGTGGCGCGAGCGGTCAGGTGAACCGCCATGGCCACAGCGACCGCGGCGCACAACAGGCCCGGCCAGTCCAGCAGCCTCAGCGCCGGTTCGACCGCCTGGAGGATGAACAGGGGCAGGGCGACGAGGAAGATGCCGATCGGTAGCGCGAGGAGCCATGGCCGGCGTGACACGGGTGCGGCACCGTGGGGGAAGGCCGCCATGGCGAGGAGCAGAGCGACGTCGACGAGCCGCATCGCCCAGGGCGACACGGTCAGCGGTTCGTCGCCGACGGCTTGTGCCATGGCGGTGGTGATGATGGGGGGCACGATGGCGAGCAGGGCGACCGCCTGGGCCACGCGTCGGTAGCCGAGGACGAGCGCGAGGTAGGCCGGCAACCAGGCGTAGCCGGCGAGGTTCCACGTCGTACTCCAGATGCTCGCCGGTGTGGTGAGTGCGAACTCGGGTGCCGGAGCGGGCAGCCAGGCGAGCTTCCCGGAGTACCACAGCGCGATGGCGATGCTGCCGGTGACCATGACGGCGTGGGTCAGCAGCAGCATCAGGGTCGCCAGCCGCACCGCGTGTCCCCACACCCGCGAGCGGGGTGACGTGTCGGCGCGCAGGCGCAGCCGCACCGCGAGCGCCACGATGCTGGCGGCCTCCGACAGGCTCGGCCGGCCGTAGTCGGCGAGGTACGCGGTGGTCTCGGGGTCGCCGGTGTCCATGCTCTCCAGGAAGGCGGCGACCATGTCGTCTTCCCACTCCTGCCGGTAGGCGGCGGGCAGCAGGCGTAACAGCAGGCGGTAGCGCTCCTCCAGGCGACTCACGACGACGTCCCCGTGATCGGGTTCCGCTGCTCGTGCAACCGGGCGGAGGCGAGGCGCGCGTTGGCGGCCAGCCGGTCCGCCTCCGCGGCGAGGGTGGCGCGGCCCTGCTCGGTGACCCGGTAGTAGCGGCGTAACCGCCCCTGCCACGCCTCCTCGCGGTCCAACTCGACAAGGCCGTCACCGACGAGTCGATCGAGGACTCCGTACAGGGAGCCGATCTTCAGCTGCACCTGCCCATGCGACAGGTCCGCGACCTCCGCGACGATCCCGTAGCCGTGGCGCGGGGCGTCGAGCAGCGCGGTGAGGATGAAGAAGGCCGGTTCGGTCATAGCCCGAGCACTCATCCTCCTAATATAGTGGAAGACAAGATATCCTGGCGTACGCAGGAACCGACGACAGGGGAGTGACCATGGGTGACGGTGACGCGGACGCCGGGGACTTCGGCGGGCCGGACTTCGCTCCTGCGATACCGGCGGCAGAAAGCAGCGCCCTCGGCGCCCCGCCCGCCGGCCATGCGGCGATCGTCCTCGGTCCCGGATTCCGCGGTCACGTCATCCTGACCACGTCCGACCCGAGGCCCGCCGCCCAGCCGGCAGGCGAAGACCCGGGCGACGCCTAGCGCACCGGCTCCAGCACCACGACGGGAATCCGACGGGTGGTCTTCTGCTCGTAGTCGGCATAGAACGGGTACGCGGCCTTCTGCGCGCTCCAGATCCGCTCCCGCTCGTCGTCGGCGGCGACTCGGGCGACCAGCTCGACCGTCTCCGTGCCGATCTCCGCCTGCACCCGGGGTTGGGCGAGCAGGTTGTGGTACCAGTCGGGGCTGGTGGGTGCGCCCGCCTTGGAGGCGAACACGGCGTAGCCTCCGTCGATCCGCTGGTACATCAACGGGTGCACGCGCGGCAGGCCACTCTTGGCGCCGACCGTGTGCAACAACAGCAGCGGCTGGCCCGCGAAATGGCCGCCCACCTGCCCGCCGTTGGCCCGAAACTCGGCGATGATCTTGTCGTTCCAGTCGCTCACGTCGTCTCCTCAGTGCACAGTCGGCTCGTGGCCACAATCCTGGCAGCTCCGTCACCGCCTCGACACCGGACGCGACCGTGTGTCCTCGGGCGACGGAATGCGGCGCGCTCGGCTGGGCGGGGCATGCGCGAAGTGGGCGAGGAGGGTGCTGATCAGGTGCGGGCGGCGGCGCGGCCCATGCCCAGGCGGCGGGCTGCGTGACCCATGGCCTGGGCCATGCGGGAGGGCATCGAGTCCGGAGCGGGGATCTGCACGGGGCGTACCCGTCCGTTGTGCAGTGCGGTGAACCGCCAGCCCTGGTCGGTGCGTACGGCGACGAGGGTCTGACGGGACAGGCGTCGCCTGGGCAGCCTGGAGCGCCAGGGCATCAGCACCGACGCGGTGCCGTGGACGATCGCGACCCCGTCGGTGACGTACCGGATGGACTCGATGTCGCCGACGAGCGCGGAACCGGCGAGCACACCGCGGAAGAGTCGATCGTGGGCCTCCTGCATGTCGTGGCGACCGACGGCCCGGGTTCCGTCGTAGGAGACGTAGTCGGAGTCGTCGGTGAAGCAGGCCCCGTAGGCGGCGGCGTCGTTGTCGGTCCAGGCCCGCATGAGTCGGTCGAACAGGTCGCGGATCTGGTGGTCGTCCATGGTCATCTCGCCCCCGTAGGCTAATATCGGTTCGATCGTCAGACCTTACGATAGCAGAAGGTTTCGAATGTCGAAAGATAGCCTCATCCGGGACGTGGCGATGCAGCTACGGCTGCTTCAGCAGAGCTTCGACGCCTTCGACGAGGCCGCCGCCGCTCGGCTCGGGCTCAACCGCACCGACCTGCGGGCGCTGGATCTCGTCCTCGCCAACGACGGGCCGTTCTCCGCGGGGGAACTCACCCGCGCTCTCAAGATCAGCCCGGCGGCGACCACCACGGTCATCGACCGGCTGGAACGCGCCGGCCTGGTGACCCGTACCCGGGACGCCGAGAACCGACGGCGGGTCCTGGTCACCGCCACCGACACCGCCCGCGAGGTGGAACGTGACATCTACCTACCCGTCGGCGACGCCGGCGCCCGGGCCCTCCGTGGGTACAGCGGGGAGCAGCTCACCACGATCCTCGACTTCCTGCAGACCGCCCGCCACGTGCAGGAAACCCAGACCGCCCGGCTGAGCGAGAACCCCGCACCCCCGCCGGGCCGCTGATCCGCTCACCAGCGCCGGTGGTCAGGCGACAAGCAGCCGCAGGCCGAGTTCCGCCGCGTCGAGGGCGAGGATCTCGCGGTTGCGCTCGGCCCACCGGCCGGACGCGAGGTCGTCGCGGAGCATCTCAACCGCCCGTCGCTGCGCCTGCGGGCCGACCCTGGCCCATACCGACACCGCCCCGCGAACACGTTCGTCCAGGTACGCCTCAGGGCGGCGCCAGTGTGCCTCGAAAAAGCCGTCCGCACAGTCCCACGGGATGAGCACCGGCTCCAGGTGGGCCCCGATCGCGCGGGCCACCTGCTCCACCGGCGGACGGTCGGCCACCAGGTCGACGACCTCGGGCAGGTAGTCGCGGGTGAGCCAGAACCGGTGTCGCCAGCCGGTGTCACTGGCATCGTGGGTGAACACCACCACCCGCCGGGCCACCCGCTGCATCTCGCGCAGCCCGGCGATCGGGTCGTGCCAGTGGTGAATGGTGCTGAAGGCCATCGCGGCGTCGAACGACTGGTCCTCGAAGGGCAGGCTCTCCGCAGCGGCGGCCACGCACGGTGCCGCGCCCGGGGGCCGCTGGGCCCGCATGACCGCCGACGGTTCCACCGCCGTGACCTCGCGGTCGGGCGGTTCGTAGGAGCCGGTGCCCGCCCCGACGTTCAGGACCGTCCGCGCGTCACCCAGCGCCGCCCAGACCTGCGCGGCGATCCGGGGCTCGGTGCGCCGGGTCGCCGGGTACGCCGACCCGATCGCGTCGTACAACCGGGCACCGAACGCTTTCAGCGGCTCCCGCGGCATCGTCCCGACCCCCGCCCGCGCCGCCAACTCCCGGTCGATAGCCGCCACCATGGCCGCGGCCCGGTCCTGCCGGTCCACCAGCAGGCCACGCAACCGGCAAAGGTGCGCGACCGCGTCGGCGGCCGGGTCGCCCACCAGATCGGCGATCTCCCGCAACCCGAAACCCAGCCGCCGGTACGCGAGCACCTCCCGCAGCCGCTCCACATCATCGGCGGAGTACGCCCGGTGCCCCGACGCGGTCCGTGCCGACGGCACCAGAAGGCCGAGGTCGTCATAGTGGTGCAGGGTGCGGACGCTGACGCCGGTCAATCGCGCCACCCGCCCGACGGTCAGGAGCTCATCCACGCCACCGACTATGTGACCTGACGCCACGTGAGGAGCAAGGGTTTCGTCGGCGACATGCTCGGGGCTACGCCTCGGCCCAGACGCCCAGCTCGTTTCCGCTCGGATCGGTGAAGTGGAAGCGACGACCACCGGGGAAGTCGTACGGTCCCGCCACCACCGTCCCACCGGCCTTCTCGACCGCCTCGACGCTCTGCTCCAGGTCGGCGGAGTAGAGCAGCACCAACGGACCGCCGCCCGTGCGTACCTGCTGGTCCTGGCGCAGGCCGCCCACCTCAGCGCCGGAGCCGCCCTGGATGCCGGCGTACGCCGTGCCGTAGTCGGTGAACTGCCAACCGAACGCTTCGGCGTAGAAGCGTTTGGCCTCGGCCAGGTCGGTGACCGTGAACTCGATGTAGTCGATGCGATGGTGGCGATGCGTGGTTGGCTGCGACATGCCCACCATTGTTCGGGCGGGTACGACGTTCAGCGGTCAGCCCACGGAACCGGTCTGCTTGGCAAGGTCGACGAAGGACTGCCACGACGACGGCGTGACGCGCAGCGTGCCGCCCTCCCGGTCCTTGGTGTCCCGGACCAGCACGACCCCCGGCAGATTGTCCGCAACCTCAACACACGACCCGCCGTTGCCACCGGATCTGGTCGATTTCCGCCACTGCGCGGCCGTCACGTCCATGACTTCGCCACTTCCTTGATCAGCTCCAACGACTGCCGGCGGGGGAGCGCCTCGTTCCGCACGATCTCCCATGTCTTCGCCAGCTTAGCGATGTCAGCGGGTGCGTCGATGATCTGTGCGGTGAGCTGGTTGTCGGCATGTGCGGTTCGGGTGCCGTCCGGTAGCTCGGCGATGATGAACTGACCAGCCAGTCCCAGATACATGCCGGCATCCGAAGGCACGACGTGTACCTGAATGTGCTCCCGCCGTGCCTGCTCGGCCAGGTGGTCGAGCTGTTCCGCCATCAGGCCCGGCTGGTCGAGCACCGGTCGACGGAGGATCGCCTCGTCCAGCACGGCGATGAACTGTGGCGGGTGCTCACGTTCGAGGATCAGTTGCCGCTCCAGCCGGGACGTCACTGCCTTCTCCACCTCCGGCGGACTGAACCGGCCGCCGATCAGGGTGGCGCGTGCGTATCGCTCGGTCTGAAGCAAGCCGGGAACGTAGGCCAGCTCGAACCACCGCAGGGTGGTCGCCTCCCGCTCGAACTCGATCCACTCCCGCAACCAGGGTGGGTCGGCATCGAGTTGGCCCAGTTCCCGAAGCATCCGGGTGAATCGTTCATTGGTGTGATGCTGAGCGTCGATGGCTTTCATGTAGTCCTTGGTGGGAGGACGACCACCTGTTTCCACTGAACTGACGTGTGAACCGGAGTAGCCGATACCTCGACCGAAGTCATCCTGGCTCAGCCCGAGTGCGGTCCGGAACATGCGTAGCTCGCCCAGCACGTAATCGGTGGCGCTTCCCATCAATCCCCCAACCTTTGCCCAGTGTCGACGGTGGGTTGCTCGCGGCTGCCCGATCACCCTGCTGAACTGCGCGGATGCCTTGAGCGTGTATCGACAGTAGTGCCGTTGTCACCAGACTGTCACCACTGCGGGCTTGCTCTGTCGGGATCGGCGGTGGGGTGGGCTCCTGCGCGGGGTCGCCCTGCTTCGGCCGGGCGGGGTGGCCCCCTCCAGAGCCGAGAGGGGTCGACATGTCTGTTCGTTCGCGTCCGTTCGCCGTACCTTGTCGCGGGGTCTGGGGCGACGCCGCAGGCCGCAGGCGGTGGGTGCGCTGATGGGGCGGCGGGTGATTCCCCACGTCGCGATGCGTCCGCTCTGGCGGTGCCGCAACTGCGGCGCGGAATGGCCCTGTCAGCCGGCCCGGCTGGCGCTGCTGATGGAGTACCGCAAGGACCGGCTCGGGTTGCTGCTCTACCTGGGTGGGCTGATGGTCCAGGCCCGCGATCAGCTCGCCCAACTGAATCCCGAGCACACCCCGGATCTGTACGACCGCTTTCTCGGCTGGGCGCGGCGGCGCGACCGGAGGTGAGCGGTGGTCGGTTTGTCAGGGGAGGGGATCGGGGTACGAGCGGAGCGGCCCATTGACGGTCATCGGCGCGGCCGGTAGACCTTGGTGATGGAGGCTCGCGGATGAGGAAAGCCCCGCTGACGCTGGAACAACTGCGGGTCGCCGTCGCCGAGGGTGAGATCGACACGGTGGCGTTGGCGCTCGTCGACATGCAGGGCCGGTTGCAGGGCAAACGGTTCCATGCGCCGTACTTCCTCGATCAGGTGGTCGGCCACGGCAGCGAGGGGTGCAACTACCTGCTCGCCGTGGACGTCGACATGAACACCGTCGACGGGTACGCGATGTCGAGCTGGGAACGCGGCTACGGCGACTTCGTGATGAAGCCGGATTTCGACACGTTGCGCCGGGTGCCGTGGCAGCCCGGGACCGCGATGCTCCTGGCCGATCTGGAGTGGCCCGACGGCGGCGGTCCGGTGGTCGCCTCGCCCCGGCAGATCCTGCGCGGTCAACTGGACCGCCTGGCTGCGCACGGGCTGACCGCGTACGCCGGCACGGAGTTGGAGTTCGTGCTGTTCCGTGACTCGTACGAGCAGGCGGTGGCGCGCGGCTACCGCGACCTGACCCCGGCCAACCAGTACAACGTGGACTACTCGTTGCTGGGTACCGCCCGGGTGGAGCCGCTGCTGCGGCGCATCCGCAACCAGATGGCCGGCGCGGGGCTCACCCCGGAGAGCGCGAAGGGCGAGTGCAACCTCGGCCAGCACGAGATCGCCTTCCGGTACGACGAGGCGGTGGCCTGCGCCGACCACCACGTGATCTACAAGAACGGGGCGAAGGAGATCGCCGCCCAGGAGGGCATGTCGATCACCTTCATGGCCAAGCCGAACGCCCGGGAGGGCAACTCCTGCCACATCCACTTCTCGCTGCGGGACGCCTCCGGTGGCTCGGCGATGCTCGGCGACGGACCGGCGCACCTGAGTGTCACCGGGCAGCGGGTGCTCGCCGGGCTGCTCGCCACCATGCGTGAGCTGAGCCTGTTCTTCGCGCCCAACGTCAACTCCTACAAGCGGTATCAGCCGGGCTCGTTCGCGCCGACCGCGCTGCGCTGGGGTACGGACAATCGCACCTGCGCGTTGCGGCTGGTGGGGCACGGCCAGGGAATGCGGGTGGAGAACCGGGTGCCCGGCGCCGACGTCAACCCGTACCTGGCGATCGCGGCGCTGGTGGCGGGCGCGGTGCACGGCATCGAGCAGGAGCTGGAGCTGCCACCGGAGTGCACCGGCAACGCGTACGACGATGGGGATGCCGACCGGGTCCCGGGCACGCTGCGCGACGCCCTGACCCTCTGGGAGTCCTCCACCGTGGCCCGCGATGCCTTCGGCGCTGAGGTGGTCGCCCACTACGCCAACATGGCCCGCGTAGAACTGTCCGCCTTCGACGCCGCCGTCACCGACTGGGAACTGACCCGTGGCTTCGAACGCCTCTAACCCTCCCTCCCCACCCTCCCTCCCCG